>CATIYU010000144.1 GCA_949739085.1 uncultured Eubacteriales bacterium
AGCAGCGGCGGCGGCAGCTGGGAGAAGGCGGGGCTCCCCGGCCAGTGGCAGGTGCGCTATAAGGCCCTGACGTTCCCGGGGCGGCCCATGAACTTCAAGCACACCGGCCTGTTCCCCGAGCAGGCGGTGAACTGGGCCTTTGCCCGGGAGCAGATTTCCCGGGCCGGGCGGCACGTCAGCGTGCTCAACCTCTTCGCCTACACCGGCGCGGCCAGCGTGGCCTGCGCCGCCGCCGGGGCCAGCGTCTGCCACGTGGACGCCGCCAAGGGCATGGTGGCCTGGGCCAAGGAGAACGCCAGGGCCTCCGGCCTGGAGGAGGCCCCCATCCGCTGGATTGTGGACGACTGCGCCAAATTCGTGGAGCGGGAAATCCGCCGGGGGCGGCGGTACGACGCCCTCATCATGGACCCGCCCAGCTATGGCCGGGGCCCCGCCGGGGAGGTCTGGAAGCTGGAGGAGAGCCTGTTCCCCTTTGTGGAGCTGTGCGAAAAGGTCCTCTCAGACCGGCCCCTCTTTGTTATCATCAACTCCTATACCACCGGGCTGGCCCCCAGCGTGCTGGCCTACATGATGGAGACCGTCTTCTCCAAAAGGCACGGCGGCCGAACCGTCAGCGGGGAACTCGGCCTCCCCGTCACGGAGACGGGGCTGGTCCTCCCCTGCGGGGCCGCCGGGAGATGGACAGCGGAGGGGTAGCGCGGAGCGGGGTTCGCGGTATATCCTTTTCATACTGCCGGGGCGTATCCTGCGGACACTGGCGGCTGGACAGGTCCGCCCCCCGGCTTACAAGGAGATTTCATGTCAATAAGTGATATTATCAAAACGGAAAACCTCACCTTCTCCTACCTCGCCGACGAGGGCCAGGAGAAGGTACAGGCCCTGAAGGGCGTCGGCCTCGCCATAGAGACCGGCAGCTTTGTGGTGGTGCTGGGCCACAACGGGTCCGGGAAATCCACCCTGGCCAAGCACATGAACGCGGTGCTGCTGCCGGAGGGCGGCAAGGTCTGGGTGGCGGGGATGGACACCGCCAGCGAGTCTATGCTGCTGGAGATCCGCCGCCGGGTGGGCATGGTGTTCCAGAACCCGGACAACCAGATCGTCGCCAACGTGGTGGAGGAGGACGTGGCGTTCGGGCCGGAGAACCTGGGCGTGCCCACCCAGGAGCTGCAACAGCGGGTGAGGGGGGCCCTACAGGCCGTGGGGATGGACCAGTTCGCCCTGCACGCGCCCCACCACCTCTCCGGCGGGCAGAAGCAGCGCATCGCCATCGCCGGGGTCGTCGCCATGGAGCCCGCCTGCATTGTGCTGGACGAGTCCACCGCCATGCTGGACCCCATGGGGCGGCGGGAGGTGCTGGACACGGTCCGGCGGCTGAACCGGGAAAAGGGCGTCACCATTGTGCTCATCACCCACCACATGGACGAAGCCGCCATGGCGGACCGGGTGGTGGTGATGGACGGCGGCAGGGCCGTGATGGACGGCCCGCCGGAGGAAATCCTGGTGCGGGTGGAGGAGCTCCGGGCCATCGGCCTGGACGCTCCCCACACCGTGGAGCTGCTCCACGGCCTGCGC
>CATIYU010000145.1 GCA_949739085.1 uncultured Eubacteriales bacterium
ATCCAGATGCGTGGTCGTATAGGCGCCCTCCTGGAAATATCCGCTGGTAACCAGATCTGCACGATTCCGGATGGCCTCCCTGTACAGCTTTTCATATAGCCAGAAACACAAATCATGCCTCGCATATAGCGGCGCATGATTTCAGTGTGACATCTAATCTTTTCAGGTGTTCATAGCTTTTCTTCGTCGAACAAAGCGTAAAAAGTCTTTCTGTGTTTGCCTGCAAAATCGATATTTCCTGGAACGCGCCATAAAACCCCTTGCATTTTCTTAAAAACAGAGTATGATAGGGGCGATAACTTTTTTGGAAAGAGGCGTATCTCTATGACAAAAGTAAATGTAATCTCCGGCTTCCTGGGCGCGGGCAAGACCACTCTTATCAAAAAGCTGCTGGATGAGGCCCTGAAGGGGGAGAAGATTGTCCTCATTGAGAATGAATTCGGTGAAATTGGTATTGACGGCGGCTTCCTCAAGGATGCGGGCGTTGAGATTTCTGAGATGAACTCCGGCTGCATCTGCTGCTCCCTGGTGGGGGATTTCGGCGAGGCCCTGAAGAAGGTGATGGACGAGTTCCGCCCGGACCGGATCCTGATCGAGCCCTCCGGAGTGGGGAAGCTCTCCGACGTCATCCGGGCGGTCCAGGGCGTGGCGGAGCAGATGCCGGAGATGGCGCTGGGCTGCGCCGTCACTGTGGCGGACGCTGCCAAGTGCAAGGTGTACCTGAAGAACTTTGGGGAGTTCTATGAGAACCAGATTCAGTACGCGGGGGCCGTGATCCTCAGCCGCACCCAGAAACTGAGCGGCGAAAAACTGGCGGCGGCGGTGGCCCTTCTGCGGGAAAAAAACGAAAAGGTGCCCATGGTCACCACCCCCTGGGACCAGCTCACTGGGGAGCAGCTCCTGTCTGTCATGGAGGAGGGCAACACCCTAGCGGCGGACCTGCTGGCGGAGGAGGCGTGCCCAACCTGCGGCGGACACCACCATCACGGCCACGATCACGAGTGCTGCCACCATGAGCACGAGGAGCATCACCATGACCATGGAGGGCACGGACACCACGAGTGCTGCCACCACGACCATTATCACCACCATGACCACGACGCGGATGAGGTGTTCACCAGCTGGGGAGTAGAGACCACCCGCGCCTTTACTGCTGAGAAGCTTAAGGAGATCCTGACCGCCTTGGACAGCGGCCAGTATGGCGCGGTGCTGCGGGCCAAGGGCATCGTCCCCTCTGGGGAGGGATGGCTCCACTTTGACTACGTGCCGGAGGAACACCAGGTTCGTACCGGTCCCGCTGGTTACACGGGGCTTCTCTGCGTCATCGGCAGCAAGCTGGACGAGGCGGGGCTCAGAGCCCTCTTCGAGGTGTAGGCCATGGCCCCAAACAACGTGACTCCCGTCTACCTGATCGCCGGGTTTCTGGACAGCGGAAAAACCACCTTCATCAACGGCATCCTCTCCGACGGCTTCGCCCTGGAGGACTCCACCCTGCTGCTGCGCTGTGAGGAGGGGGAAGCGGAGTACGACCCCAAGGCGTTGCGGAACGTAACGGTGGTGACGGTGGAGGACCAGGAGGAATTGACCAGCGCATTCCTCCTCGCCCAGCAGAGGAAGTGCCGGGCAAAGCAGGTGATTGTGGAGTTCAACGGCATGTGGCAGATTCAGGATTTTTACGTCAACTCCATGCCCCAGAGCTGGGCCCTCTACCAGATTATCGCCCTGTGCGAGGGTCCTACCTTTGAGATGTACGCGAAAAATATGGCCTCCCTAATGATGGAGAAGCTGCGCAACGCAGACATGATTCTCATCAACCGCTGCTCGGACGGCCTCTGCAAATCCCTGCGGCAGAAAAATCTGCGGCTGGTGAACCGCCGGGCGGAGATCTTTCTGGAGAAGGAGGACGGCTCCAGCGAGGACTACATGGACGGCACGGTCTCGGCCTTTGATCTGGAGCAGCCGGTAATCCAGGTCTCCGACGGGGACTACGGCCTCTGGTATGTGGAGATCATGGACAACCCCCAGATGTACGCGGGGAAGACGGTGGAGTTCCGGGCCATCATGTGCAAGCCGCCCCAGTACGCCCCCTACTTCACCCCGGGCCGGTTCGCCATGGTCTGCTGTGCGGAGGACATGAGCTTTTTAGCCCTAGCCTGCAAGGGCTACGACGTGGAGAAAATCCCGGAGCGGGCCTGGGTGGAGGTAACTGCCGAGGCTCGGGTGGAGCACTGGGACCCCTACGAGGGGGAGGGCCCGGTGCTGTATGTGAAGTCCATCCGGCCCTGCCAGAAGCCGGAGGAGGAAGTCGTGCAGATGTAGAGAAAATCCAGGAACTGCGGTTCCTGGATTTTTTTCGCTTTCAGCTGGGGCAGCCTTGGATGTTCTTGACAATATCGATATTCGATGTTATAGTGGAAACATAAATATCGAACATCGATGTTCGGGAGAGGAGGCGCGCCATGCCAAGGGAAAAATTTCAAACCCTCACGGAGCAGATGTTTTACATCCTCCTCTGCCTCCGGCAGGAGTGTTGCGGGGTGGACATCATGGAGCGGGTCAGGGTCATGACCAAGGACCGGGTACAGATCGGCCCCGGGACGCTGTACAGCCTGCTGGAGCGGTTCCAGGACGAGGGGTTCATCCGGGAGACCAGGGCGGAGGGTCGCCGCCGCAGCTACCGCATCACCGGCAAGGGGGAAAAGCGGCTGGAGGAGGAGGTGGAGCACCTGCGGCGGCAGGCAGAGGACTACGTCAAATACGGGGAGGAGGCTTGGGCATGAGCAGGGACAAAAAGCGGCAGCTTAACATGTATCAGGTCAACGACAGCGAGGCCATGGCCCGTCACCTGGAGAAGATGGCGGCCCGAGGCTGGCATCTGGAGAAGGCGGACAACTGGGGGTGGCGGTTCCAGCGGGGGGAGCCACAGGCGGTGCACTACGCCGTCACCTACTTCCCGGACGCCTCCATCTTTGACGCCCTGCCCACCGGGGGCCAGGAGGCGTACTTCGGCTACTGCCAGGCTGCCGGATGGGAGTACGTCTCCTCCTACGGCCCTATCCAGTACTTCCGCAATAAAAAGCCGGACCCGGTGCCCATTGAGACCGACGAGGGGGAGAAGCTGCGCACCGTCCACCGGAGCATGAAAAAGACCTTGATATTCGGCCACTGCCTGCTGATCTTGGTGGAGGGCTTCTCCCTCTGGACCCGTTGGGACAGCTTCCGCCGGTCCCCCATGAGCTCCCTCGGCAGCAACAGCGCGCTGTCCCTGGTTCTGCTGCTGGCGGGGTTCCTCCTCTACCTGGTGGGCATCCTGGCAGACTACTTCGTCTGGTACTTCCAGTCCAAGCGGTCGGTGGCCCGGGGCGGCCCCTGCGCGAAGGTCCATACAAAAGCCCGGATGTGGGCCGGTTGGGTCCTGCTGGCGGTGGGGGCCGTGGAGATAGCGGCCCTCCTGGCGGAGCTGGCCAACCCGGCCATGCGGCCCATCTTCCTCTACAGCTTCGGCGGTATGGCCCTGTCTCTGGCCGGGACCTGGGGGGTGCTGTGGCTGATGAAAAAGCGGGGCTGCTCCCGGCAGGCCACCCGCCGGGGCTTTATCGTGGTCTGCGTTGTGCTGGCGCTGCTGTTCTCCATGAGCTTGGTCCCGTTTGCCAGACATATCGCCCAGTCCGGCATTGGCAAGAAGGTGCCCGTTTACACCTACACAGACAGCCGCGGCTGGACCTGGGACATCCTTCAGGACCCGCTGCCCGTTACCCTGGAGGACCTGGGCTACGCCGTGACGGAGGCGGACCATTGCAGCTACGAGCTGGAGTCGGAGCGCTCTCCACTGGCGGCCTATACCTTGTTCTCTCAGAGGGCCCTGTCGCGGGAGAGCAGCCTGGAGGGCTTCAGTGTCCAGGTGTGCGTCATCCCTTGGGGCTGGCTGCGGGAGTGGTGCTGGCACAGCGTGTTGGACTCCGGAGGCCGCTACCGCGCCTATGACCAGGTTTTGGAGCCTGCGCCAACGGGAGTTCTGGAGGCCAGGCGCACTGGGGATGGGGAGCACTGGGCTCTACTGTGCGGGGACCGCGTCCTGCGCCTTGACGCCGGGTGGGTGCTGACGGAGGGGGAGCTGGAGACCATTGTCCAGCGCTTAAGTGCGCCCTAAGATTTCCTTAAATTTGTGCCGCCGCCCTTGACGGCCAGCCCTATTTTGATTATAGTAGGGACAACGCCAAAGCGGCATGTTTTGGCAACGGCAAATCGGAGGAAAACCACCTATGGCGGAAGGAATGCGAGACAACACAAAGAAAATTTTTACCATACCCAACCTGCTCAGCGCGTTCCGCCTTCTGCTGGTGCCGGTAATCGCCTGGCTGTACTGCGTGGAGGAGAACTACCCGCTCACCGCCGGTGTGCTGCTGCTGTCCGGAGCCACGGACGTGGTGGACGGCTTTGTGGCCCGGCGGTTCCATATGGTCAGCGACCTGGGGAAGGTGCTGGACCCGGTGGCGGACAAGCTGACCCAGACGGTGGCCCTGGTGTGCCTGCTGACCCGGTTCAGGGCCATCTGGTGGCTCTTGGCGGTGCTGGTGGTGAAGGAGGCCCTGATGACGGCCATGGGGCTGTTCGTCATCCACAGGACGAAGTCGGTCCACAGCGCCGCCTGGCACGGAAAGCTGGCCACCTGCGTTTTGTACGCGGTGATCTTCACCCATATCGTCTGGTACGGCATCCCGGCTGGGACGTCGGAGCTGCTGGCGGCGGCGGGCGCGGCGGGCATCCTGCTAAGCCTGACGCTATACACGGCACAGTATATCAAGCGGGTAAAGGGAGGCGCGGCGTGAAACGGTTGGGAGGGCTTCCGGCCGCGCTGGCGCTGGTCCTGGCGGGATGACGCCCCGGCGCTGGAAAATAAAAAGAGGGGGAGACGCTAGGGCGTCTCCCCCTTTAAAACGGCGTACAGGACCACATCGTCGTACCCGGGGCCGTCCTTACGCCGGAAGGACTCCCGCAGGACGCCTTCCCGATGCATCCCGGCTTTCTGCATGACCCGCTCCGAGGCGGTATTGCGCACGGAGCATTTGGCCTGTACCCTGTGAAATCCAACCTGGTCCAAAAGAAACGGGATAACAGAACGCAGGGCATCCGGCGCGTAACCGCGCCCCCAGAAGGGGGGGCCAATTTTGTAGTCGACCTCACACCAGCCGTTGCGCTCCGAAAAACTGTCCACAAAAATTTCCCCGATGACATCGCCGGAGTCCCGCTTCTCAATGGCCCAGTAATAGGTGTCGGGGCTGGCGTAGGCGTCCTCCGCCCCGGCGAGGAACTCCTCCAGGTCCTCCCGGGAGGAAGGGGACTGGGAGACGAACTGATAGACGGCGGCGTGGGCGGCCCAGTTTTTCAGGCAGCTCTCCAGGTCCCCGTGCCGGAAGCGGCGGAGCCGGAGGCGTTCCGTCTCCAGCTCCACAGTTCCCAGGCGGTTCACTTTTTCCCACCCTTGAGGGCCTTCATCCGCTTCTCGTGGTCCAAGATCCGCTTGCGGATGCGCAGGCTCTTGGGGGTGACTTCCAGCAGCTCGTCGTCCGCCAAAAACTCCAGGTTTTGCTCCAGGCTCAGGTTCCGGCAGGGCACCAGGCGCAGCGCCTCGTCGCTGCCGCTGGCCCGCATGTTGGTTAACTGCTTCTTCTTGCAGACGTTGACGGTGATATCCTCCTGTTTGGGGCTGACGCCCACCACCATACCGGCGTACACAGGCACCCCCGCGCCGATAAACAGGGCTCCGCGTTCCTGGGCGTTAAAGAGACCGTAGGTGACGGATTCGCCGGTCTCAAAAGCGATGAGGCTTCCGGTGTTCCGGCGGCTGAGTTCGCCCTTAAAGGGGGCGTAGCTGTCGAAGACAGAGGCCATGATGCCCTCGCCCCGGGTGTCGGTAAGAAATTCGTTGCGGTAGCCGAAGAGGCCCCGGGCGGGGACTAAAAACTCCAGCTTCATCCGGCCGCCCACGGGGGTCATCTCCACCAGATCCCCCTTTCGGGAGCCCAGCTTCTCAATGACCGCGCCCACGCTGTCCTGGGGCACGTCCGCCACCAGCCGTTCAATGGGCTCGCACTTCTGCCCGTCGATCTCCTGGAAGAGTACGCGGGGCGGGGAGACCTGAAACTCGTAGCCCTCCCGGCGCATGGTTTCGATGAGGATAGAGAGATGCATCTCGCCCCGGCCCGCCACGTTGAAGGCGTCGGTGGCCCCCTCGATCTCGGAGATGCGGAGGGACACGTCCTTCAGGGTCTCCCGGAAGAGGCGGTCCCGGATCTGGCGGGAGGTGACGAACTTGCCCTCCCGTCCAGCGAAGGGGGAGTCGTTGATGGAGAAGGTCATCTCCATGGTGGGGGCGGAAATCTGGACAACGGGCGGGGGTTCGGGACTGGCCGCGGCGCAGATGGTGTCCCCGATGGTGATGTCCCCTTTTTTTTCAAGCAGAAGACGGCATACGAGATTCAAGTGTGACTGGAGTTCAGACGTGTGCTCTTCCGATC
>CATIYU010000146.1 GCA_949739085.1 uncultured Eubacteriales bacterium
CCCGCCGGGGATTTGCAGATGGTCATCAGCGTACAGCCCCACCAGCTCTTCCGCCGGGACGGCTCGGACGTATACTGCGAGGCCCCCATCACCTTCACACAGGCGGTCCTGGGCGGGGAGATGGAGATTCCCACCATCGACGGCAAGGTGAAATACGACATCCCCGAGGGCACGCAGACCGGCACCACCTTCCGGCTGCGGAGCAAGGGAATTCCCAACGTGAACGGCCGGGGCCGGGGAGACCAGTTCGTCACCGTTTACATTGAGACGCCCAGGAATCTGAACCGGGAGCAGAAGGAGGCCCTGAAAAAGTTCAGCGCCACGCTGAAGGAGGGCAACTACGAGGAGCACAAGAGTTTTTTTAAGAAGTTCAAAAAATAGCTTCCAGAGGGAAAAGACCAGTAAAGAGGAGAGAGAAGTATGAAAATCGCCATTGCGTCCGACCACGGCGGCTTCGCCCTGAAGGAGGAGCTTCGCGCCTGGCTGGCCGGGGAGGGCCACCAGGTGACGGACTACGGCTGCCCCAGCCAGGAGAGCTGCGACTATGCGGACTTCGCCGCTCCGGCGGCCCAGGCCGTAGCGTCGGGCCAGCAGGAGCGGGGGATCGTCATCTGCACCACCGGCATCGGCGTCTCCATCACCGCCAACAAGGTGCGGGGCGTCCGCTGCGCCCTGTGCAGCGAGCCCTGGAGCGCGGAGATGACCCGCCGCCACAACGACGCCAACATGCTGGCCATGGGGGCAGGGGTAGTGGGGCCGCTGATGGCCCGGCAGATTGTCACCGCCTTCCTGACCCACCAGTTCGAGAGCGGGCGGCACCAGCGCCGCGTCGGCAAGATCGCCGCCCTGGAGCAGGCGTAAGGCGGAATCGCGGATAGAGCGGCAAAGAGCGGCATGGAGCGGGGTTCCATGCCGCTTTCTGTGCCCAAAACGAAACCGCAGCCCGGCAAAGCGGTTGCGGTTTGGGGAGGAGCAGCAGCGGAATAAGCGCGCGTTGACTAAAAAAAGCCGGAGCAAGCGATTCACGCTTGCTCCGGCGTGGAATAAGCGGGTGAAATCGATTTTCGGTATTTTCCGGTTTCGCAAGGTATGGTATGTCTACGGTGGAAACCGAGATTTCCACTGTAGATATTCAATC
>CATIYU010000147.1 GCA_949739085.1 uncultured Eubacteriales bacterium
CCGCCAGGGAGAAGGCCCCCATATCCGCCACGATGAGGGCGTCCACCCCCGCGCTGTCCAGCAGCTCCAGCCAGTGGGGCAGGCGGTCGATTTCGCTGTTGCGGGCCATGGTGTTCACCGTCACATGGACCCGCACGCTGCGGCTGTGGGCGAAGGCCACCGCCTGGGGCAGCTCCTCCGGGGAAAAATTCCCCGCGAAGGAGCGCATCCCAAAGCTCTGCCCCGCCAGATACACCGCGTCCGCCCCGTAGAGCACCGCCAGCTTCAGCCGTTCCATGTCCCCCGCCGGGGCCAGCAGCTCCGGTTTTTTCCGTTCCGCCATGGCGCTTACTCCCCGGACTGGGCCTGGAGCTCCGCCAGGGTCCGTTCGTGTCCGGCCAGGGTCTCATTAAAAATGTGCTTGTCGTCCGGGCCCAGGACGTAGAAGTAGTAGTCCGTCTCCGCGGGCAGCAGGGCCGCGCGGATGGAGGAGATACCGGGGCTGGCGATGGGCGTGGGGGGCAGCCCGGTGTGCTGGTAGAGGTTGTAGGGGCTGTCCAGCGTGGTGTAGTCGGTCTGGGTGATGGGCCGCCCGGCGGCGTAGACCAGGGCCGCGTCGATTTGCAGCAGGAAGTGGGTCTCCCCGTCGTTCGCCAGGCGGTTGTAGATGACGGAGGCGATGTTCTCCCGGTCGCCGCCGTCGGTCTCCTTCTCGATGAGGGAGGCGATGGTAACGATGTCCTTGAGCGTGTACTGAGACGCCTCCAGCAGCTCCGCCAGGTCCTCGTTGTCCGCAACCTTGGTCTTGAAGTTGCTGAGCATGGCGTTAAAGGCCAGCTCCGGCTTGCCGCCCACGTAGAAGTTGTAGGTGTCGGGGAAGAGGTAGCCCTCCAGGCGGCTGACGCTGCCCTTGCTCTCCCCGGCCAGGAAGTCGAATTCAAAGGCGTAGTTGGCGGCGGTCTCCGTCAGGTCCTCCACCGAGCCCACCTCCTTCTCCGCCAGCAGGTCGATGATCTGCTTGACCGTGTAGCCCTCGGGGATGGTCACGTCCACGGTGACGGCGGAGTCGCCCCGGGTGCGCATGTTCCGGACGAGGGCCATGTAGTCCATGTCTGTATTGAGGGTGAAGGCGCCCTGGGTGATCTTCTGGTCCGCGTGGTAGAACCTGCAAAAGAGCTTGAAGAACCAGGGGTACTCGATGAGCCCGTTTTCCTTCAGCGCGGCGGCCACCTGGCCCATGTCGTAGAGCGTGACCTCGCCGCCGTCCCCGTCCAGCTCCGTGCTGGCAACCCACTCCTCTGGGACCTTGAAAGTCACCTCCCGGTAGGGCTTGTTCAGGGCGGCGAAGTCGTTGGCCAGCAGCCAGCCCACCCCGGCCAGGACGGCGGAGGAGGACCCCACGATGGCCAGCCACAGTATAATGGCCAGCAGGGGATTGACCCGCCGCTTTTTCTTCTTTTTCTTTCTGGGTTCTCCCGTTCCGGCGGGGGCGGCGGGGCGGGGGGCGTGCTCCGGGGCCCCGGCGGCGTTCCGCTGGGCCGCTTCCCGCTCCACGCTCCCGGCGTCCCAGTCCGTGGTGTGGTAGCGGCCATCGTTGTTTTGATTCGTCATGGGCGGCATCCTCCTTCTGTGCCTTGGAATGCCCGGACCGGCCCCGGCGGGGGAGGTCCGGAAATTTATTTTCCCGGCCAAGCTGCATTCCGCCCGGCCGGTTCATAGGATAGTTCAGCAAACGATAAGCGAGGTGACAAACAGGTGGAACAACGGTGACGGCTGCCTGTGGATCGTCCTGCTCATCATCCTCCTGTGCTGCTGCTGCGGAACCGGCGGTAACAACAGCTGCTGTTGCTGCTGCGCGCCGTGCGGCCGGGGCGAGAACAGCTCCAACAACTGCCGCTGCGGGTGCTGCTGCAACTGCTGTAGCTGCAACTGCTGCAACGGGTGCTGCTGCTGAAGCTACATAGCGAGCCGGGGGCGCGGGGGGCGGGAAGAGCCTTCCGCGCCCGTCAGCGCCGTTTTTTCTTCTCCCCCGCCGCGTGGACCAAAAACAGGGGGAGCTTCGCCATGCGGCCAATGCGGCTGGGATTTTTCATCAGCCGGTGGAGCCACTCCAGCCCCAGCTTCTGAAAGGCCGCCGGGGCCCGCTGGACCTGGCCGGAGAAGACGTCCAGGCACCCGCCCAGCCCCACCAGCAGGTGCGCGCCGGTGGCCTGGCCGTTTCTGCGCATCCACTTCTCCTGCTTGGGCGCGCCGAGGCAGACGAACACCACGTCCGCCCCGCTGGCGCGGATGGCCTCTATGACCGGGCCGTCCTCCTGGAAGTAGCCGTCGTGGGTCCCCGCCACGCGCAGGCCGGGGTACTGCTTTGGCAGGCGCTCCGCCGCCAGCTCCGCCACGCCGGGCTTGGCCCCCAGCAGATAGAGGGTCCTGCCGCTCTGGGCCATCCGGCCCATGAGGCCCTGGGCGAACTCGATGCCCGGGGCCCGGCCCTTGAGGGGCGTGCCCAGGATTTTGGCCCCGTAGACCACCCCGATGCCGTCGGCCAGCACCAGGTCCGCGCCGTTGACGGCCTCCATGGCCTCCGGGTCCGCCCGGCAGATCTCCACAATCTCCGGGTTGGGGGTGACCACGTAGTGGACGCCCTCCGTCTCCGCCAGGCGTGCGCCCTCGGCCACCGCCTGGTCCAGGGTGATGTTGTCGAAGCCCACGCCCAATATTTCCACTCGCATAAGCGGTCTCCTTTCCATTCCGTTCCACCTGGAGTATACCACAACCGCCAGGGCTTGTCCACGGCGGCGGCGGGGCTTTTCCTCCATTGTACCAATTTTCCGGGGGCTGTTTTGGGGTTAATCTGGGGAAGGGGCCGGTTTTTTCCGCAGGAAGGCGAATTTCGTCTCGCTGCAAACCACCGCCACAAAGATGAGGACAAACCCCGCCCCCATCCGGAGGCTGACCCTGTCCCCGGCGAAAAGCACCGAGCACAGCACCCCGAACACCGACTCCAGGGACAAAATCACCGCCGCCGAGGAGGGGTCCGAGAGGGCCTCCCCCATGTTCTGGAACAGCAGCGCCACCGCCGTGGCCATAACGCCCAGATACAGCAGGGGGAACAGCGTCTCGCTCCGGGCCAGGGCCGCCGCCGGGAACTCCTCCAGCGCCAGGCCCCCCGCCCAGGCGAAGAGGGCGGAGAAGGCGAACTGGAGCACCGTCAGCAGGTAGATGTCCCGCTTCTGGCTCATCTTCGCCACCGCCACGATGTGGGCCGCGTAGAAAACGGCGCACAGCAGCGTCAGCGCATCCCCCTGGTTCACCGTCAGGTCCCCTTCCAGGGACGCCAGGCCGATGCCCGCCACGCACAGCGCCGCCGCCAGCACGTTGTACCGGTCCGGCCGCGCGCGGGAGACGGCCCAGTACATAAAGGGCACCATGACGCAGTAGATGCTGGTGAGGAAAGCGTTTTTCGACGGCGTGGTCAGGGCCAGGCCGTAGGTCTGGACGGAGTAGGCCAGGTACAAAAGCCCCCCCATCGCCGCGCCCCGCCACAGGCAGTCCGGCGTAAAGAGCCGCCACTTCTTCCACCCCAGCGCCCCCAGCAGCGCCGCGCCCATGGTGAAGCGCAGGGCCAGCAGGTACTGCACCGGCAGCTCGTCCAGGGCGTTTTTCATGATAAAAAAGGAGCTGCCCCAGATGAAGGCGGCGGCGAACAGCATAGGCTTTGCCAATTTTTTCAGCGTTGTCTCTTTCACGGCAAAATACCCTCCTTGGAATTGCAAAATAAGCACTAAAATGGTATAGTATCAAAGAGCGGCGGAAATGGCAAGCCTTTCCACGGAATTTTTACGCCCAACAGGAGAATCTTAATATGCTGCTTTTTGATTTGGACGGCACCCTCATCGACTCCAACGGCGTCTGGCTGGAGGTGGACCGGGTCTTCCTCGCCCGCCGGGGCCTCCCCTACAGCCAGGCGTACCACGAGGGGGTGGCCCACTCCATTCTGCCCAACTGCGCCGTATTCACCCGGGAGTTCTTCGGGCTGGAGGAGAGCTGCGAGGACATCATAGCGGAGTGGATGGAGCTGGCCAGGGACGCCTACGACCACGTGCCATTAAAACCATTTGTCCGGGAATACCTGGAGAAGTGCCGGGCCGCGGGGCGCCGGATGGCGGTTTTTACCGCCTGCGTGCCCCAGCACTGCCGCGCCGCCATGTCCCGCCACGGCCTGGACGCCTATTTTGAGCGGGTCATCTTCGCCCAGGAGCTGGGGGTGGATAAAAAAAGCCCCGCCGTGTTCCGGCAGGCGGCGGCGCTGCTGGGGGTATTGCCCCGGGAGTGCGTGTTCTTCGACGACTCCCTCCCCGCCTGCAAGGGGGCCAAGGCCGCCGGTATGACGGTGGTGGGGGTCCAGGACGCCTGCTCCGGCGGGAGCCGGGCGGACATGCGGGAGGTCTGCGACCAGTACATCGCCGGGTTCGGGGAGCTGCTGTAAAACCCCCGCCTATGGGAAAAGACGCGGACCCGCGCCCGCGCCTTCTCGCCTCTATATTAAAATCCGTCCCGCCAAGGGGCGGTCGGGATTTTGCAGGGGGTTCCTCAGGCCACCGCCCCGCCGGGGTCTCTTTCCCGGAACAGCAGGGAGACGCACCACAGCCCCGCAATGCCCACCAGCGAGTAAATCACCCGGGAGAGCACCGCCATTTGTCCGCCGCACAGGAACGCCACCAGGTCAAAGCCGAACAGACCCACAGCCCCCCAGTTCAGCGCGCCAATAATGACGAGAACCAGCGCAATCCGATCTAAAACCATCCTCTCATACCTCCCTTCTCAGTAGAGCCAACATTGGGCTTCCGCCGTAGTTTGTCCGGTTTCGCCGGTCCTATGCGGCGGCGGCTGTTTCCAGATTCAGCGGTTTTGAAAGATTTTTCCATTCCCACCTTTATGAACTTGAAAATTTTGGGGAAAGCTTGTATAATACCGTCATACTAACCACCAGGAGGCGCCAGCGTGAAATACCTTCTCGTCATCGGGGACGGCATGGCCGACGGCCCCGTCCCTGAACTGGGCGGCCTCACCCCCCTGCAAAAGGCCCGCGTCCCCGCCATTGGCCGCATGGCCGCCCGGGGGACCGTGGGCCGCGTGGTCAACTGCCCGCCGCCCCTGCCCGCGGGGAGCGAGACCGCTATCCTGTCCATCCTGGGCTGCGACCCCCGGGCGTATTTCTCCGGACGCGCCCCCCTGGAGGCCGCCGCCGCCGGAATTGAGCTGCGGCCCGGCGACGGGGCCTTCCGCTGCAACCTGGTGACCCTGGAGGACGGGGACATGCCCCTGGAGGAAAAAAGGCTCCTCTCCCACAGCGCCGGGTCCATTGCCGGGAACGCCGCTCTGGAGGCGGTGGACGCGCTGCTGGAGGACCCCCGCTTCTCCGCCGCCCTGGCGGAGGCGGACATGGAGCTCCACCCCTTTCCCGTCTTCCGGCAGCTGGCGGTGCGGCATGGCTGCGATCTCACCGGCCTGCGCCTCACCCCGCCCCACGACCATCTGGGCCAGCCCTGCGGCCCGCTCCTCCCGGCGGGGCGGCAGGCGGAGCCCTATACCCGCCTCATGCGGCTGGCCCACGAGATCCTGGACCGCTGCCCGGCCTCGGAGCGCCGCCGCGCCGCCGGGGAGCTCCC
>CATIYU010000148.1 GCA_949739085.1 uncultured Eubacteriales bacterium
GGCTGACGGACTCCCGTGAACAGCCAGGACGGGACCCCATAAGCGGTCCCGTCCTGGCTGTTGGGTAATCAGAAAGCCTTCTTCAGCTTCACCGCCGTGCCGTAGGCGATGACCTCGGCGGCCCCCTGCATCACAGAGGACGAGCCAAAGCGGATGTTGATAATAGCGTCAGCGCCCAGCGCCTCCGCCTCGTCCACCATGCGCTTGGTGGCGATTTGACGGGCCTCAACGAGCATCTCTGTGTAGCCGGTGATCTCGCCGCCCACCAGAGTTTTCATTCCGGCCATAAAATCCTTGCCAAAGTTCTTCGACTGCACCACCGTCCCCTTGACGATCCCCAGGGCCTCGATCTCGCTTCCAGGCACGTGGTCAATATTGAGCAGCAGCATCTTCTTCTCCTCCTTGAATTTCTCTTAATCTTGTCCGCAGACTTATCCAGATGGGGAGCAGGCTCCCCAGATCCAGCACAACAATCACCAGCAGCAGCTTGGATACAAACCCGGACGGGGCGGCGCTGCCGCGCATCCAAAGCAGCGTCCAAGCCGCCAGCAGACGGAACAGGGTGGATATTACCGCGCTCCAAATGGCGTTTTTCCGCCGCTGGGCCTGGCGTTGGGCCATGGCCGCGTCAATATTTTTTGGCATCCTCTTCCTCCCCGCCGTCGATCTCCTGGAGCCGCTGGGCCATGGCCCACAGCACGCCCACAATCACCGCGCCGCCCGCGAAGGCGTACAGCAGCAGGAAGGGAGCGATAGCCCCAGCTCCAGCGCCGTCCACCAGCCCCGCCGTCATAGCCAGCATACCCACCATCGGGCCTACATACAGCACGACCAGCACCGCCACCACAATGGGGGCGATTTTCTTCTTCCCCTGGCCGTCCGTCATATTAGTATTTCTTTGCATCGTCAACCTCTCCTTTACTGATTTCCTTCAACCTCTGGAACAGAGCCAGCAGCACGCCCACAATCATCAGCGCCGGGACTGCGGCCAGCAGGGCTACCACCACCGGGGGCGGCGCGTCCAGGGGCGCGGACAGCACGCCCCAGACAAAGAGGCCAATGAGCGCCGCCAATAGGATTACCGCCGCCGAGGCAATGGCGATGGGGACCACATAGCGGATACGAATGTCCTGCTGCTGCTTGTTCAGGAAGGTTGTGCCGGACTGCTCCACCTTCTCCATCTCCTCCAGCACGCTCTGTGCGTCCAGCTGGCTGAGGGGCATCTCCTTCTCCTTCAGCAGTGCGCACAGGCGCACCGCCTCGTCGATGTTCTGCCGTTCCCGCTCCAGGGTCACCAGGTGGCGGCGCATACCGTCCCCCACGGTCTGGGTCCCCTCCTGCATCCGGCGGATCTCCTCAATGGGGACCCCAAGCTTCCGCAGAAGCTTGATGCGCCGGAGGGCGTCCACCTCGGCCTGTCCGTAGTCCCGGTAGCCGTTCTCGCTGTTGCGGCTGGGGGACAGGAGGCCCTTTTCCTCGTAGAACCGGATATTCTTTTTTGTGATGCCCACCAGGGCCTCCACCTCGTTGATCTTCACGGGCCTCACCTCAACTTTCAGCCCTATTATATACCTTCCACCAGGGGGAACGTCAAGGGCTTTCCTCACTTTCTGGAAGATTTTTGTAGATTCCTGCCGCCAGCAGAATGGCCAGTGCCGTTGCCGCCAGGGTGGCCAGCTCCGCCGCCAGGACGCCAACCCGGGCGTTCAGGACCACCGCCAGGAAGTTGACCCCGGCGTGGATGGCGATGGCCGCCGGCAGAAGCCAGCCCCGTCCCGGATGTGTGGCGGCGGTGTGCACCAGAACGGAGTTGGCCATGTGCAGCCCTATGGCCACCGCCCTCTCGAACCCGGCCCACAGGAACATCCCCGCCGGAACGGCGGCAAGCTGGGCCGCTGCGGCCTCCGCTTCCGGCGGAAGCGCGCCGCCCCGGTTGATCGTGAGGGCCAGCATCAGGTTATTGGCCATGGTGAGCCCCACCAGCAGCAGTGCCTCAACGCCTCCGTGGCCCGCGCCGTAGCAGAGGGCGGAGCGCCGCCCGGACTCCCGCAGCACCAGCTTGAAGGCGGCGAACCGGCCCAGCTCCTCAAAGATCCCCGCCGCCAGCCCCCCGTACAGGGCGTAGAGCCAGATATTTCCGGTAATCATCTCCCCCAGAGAGCTCCGGAGGACCATGGCGTGGACCGACTGCTCCAGCCCAAGGGCGAAGAGGGGGAACGTGACCATCCCCACCAGGAAGGGGAACCACCGCCCGCCCCGCTTGTGCAGGAGCAGCATGATCCCCAGCGGCAGGGCCGCCGACAGGACCATGACCAAAAAGATTGCCGCGACTGCTGCTATAGACATTTCTTTCTCCTCCTTTCCCGGCGGCCGCTTCCGGCGGTCCCGGCGTGTAGGCATATCATACGCCATCCAGCCGGGGGAAAGTCAAGGGGATTTTGAAAAAATTTCCGTATCCGGGGCGATTCCACCTGCCGGAAGGTCCCGCCCCAGCCATTTCGTCTTTGACAAGCGCCCCTTTTCGGGGTACAATAGCCTTACAATTATTGGAAGCAGGAGTGATATGTACGTCATACTTTACCTATGAAACAGACGCCGCCTACCCGGACCTGGGGCCCGACCAGCGAATGAACCACCGGGGCCTGCTGCGGGTTTTGCAGGAGGCCGCCGCCATCGCCTCCGACGAGGTGGGCTTCGGCATGAAGGACATCCCCCGCAACGGCGTGTTCTGGATTCTCAGCGGCTGGCGGCTGGAGCTGTTGGAGCGGCCCCAGTGGCGGGACCACCTGACCGTGCAGACCTGGCCCCGGGCCATGGACGGCTTCACCTCGGAGCGGGATTTTCTGGTTTACAACAGCGGAAAGCTGGCCGCCCGGGCCTCCTCACGGTGGCTCTTGGTGAACACATCCACCGGCAGGGCGGCGCGGGTCAGCAGCGAACTCCGCGCCGCCTATGAGATGGATGGGCGGGTCCTTTTCGACACCCCCATCCCCAGCAACGGCAAAACCCCCGAGGGGACC
>CATIYU010000149.1 GCA_949739085.1 uncultured Eubacteriales bacterium
CGGGCGGAGGCGCTGCTGCTGCTGACGACCTTCGGGGGGCTGCTCCTGGGGTTTACGTGGATGGGGGTGGACTTCGCCCTGCTGGCGGCGGTGTTCACGGCCCTGGTGGACGCCCTGGCGGTGCTGGGGACGGGGACGGTGCTGGGACCCTGGGCGGCGGGGTGCTTTCTGCTGGGGGACACACAGCGGGGGCTGGCCCTGCTGGCGATCTACGGGGCGGCGTTTCTGGCCCACACGCTGTTGGAACCCCGCCTGCTGGCGGGGCAGGGGGGACTGCCGCCCATCACCGCCCTGCTGGCGATGTATGTGGGCTTTCATTTTATGGGCGTGGGGGGAATGGTGCTGCTGCCCGTTGTCTTATTGCTGGTCAAGCAGCTGCAGGACGCGGGGGTGGTGCGTATCTGGCGGTAGGAAAACAGACCGTGGGACTGACGGATTTCCGTCAGTCCCACGGTTTGTTATGCGGTTATTTTGGGTTCTTTGAGGTTGGAGACGCATAGCCAAGACGGCTGGAGATCGCTCTCGCCGCGTCAAACAGAGCCGGAAGGCCCTCCACCTCTATTCTGTCCAGCGTCAGTACGGAGGTGGGGCCGAAAATGCTGAGGGCGGCGATAATATCCCCCGTATAGCTGTGCAGAGGGACAGAGACACAGCGCAGGCCGCTTTCGCACTCCTCCTCGTCGATGCTGTACCCCCTGGCCCGAACCTGAGCGAGTTCTTCAAAGAGCCTGTCTGCGGAGGTGATGGTTTGTTCTGTCAGTTTGGTGAGCCCTTTGGTATCAATATATTTTTCGACCTTTACATTATTGTAGCTGGCCAGAAGGATTTTTCCGGAGCCTGTGGTGTGCAGAGGAGCGCTTCTTCCGATGCGGTGCAGAGTCTGGGTCAGAGCGCTGGGGACATCCACACAGTCGAGATACATGCACTCAAAATTGTGGTCAACCACCAGACAGCTGCCCAGCTCCATTTCCGCCGAAAGCCGGTTGATAAATGGTCCCGCGATACCGCGCAAGCTGGAGTAGGAGTTAAGCCCCTGACCCAGTCCGCAGATTTTCCAGGTCAGTGCGTAGCGCAGAGTATCCTCCTCCTGATAGACGTAGTTGGTATGAACCAGCGCGTTCAGATAGCGCAGCACGGTGGGCTGCGTCATGTTTACCTGCTTTGACAGCTCCTGAAGCCGGATCGGCAGGCGGTTATTTGCGATACACTCCAAAATTTGAAGCAATTTGTCCGAAGATTGGCTGGATGCTTTTTCGATAACCGTATCAGATCTGCTATGTACTGTCATAGAATCCTCCTCCTGCGTTTTATGGACTTGTTTTGTATACTGGCGAAGCCTTGTGTGCCGGCGGGCCGAAGTATTTCCAGAATAAGTACAGTATACCACAAAATGTATTTGAATGGAACGCCTTACCGGTTTTGTGTGGAGGACGGTCATACATCCTATTATATGGAATATGGAGCTCCCTGTCAAGAGAAGTTTTGAAAAACATAAATTTATTTTGAATAATAGAATATATTATTTTTTTAGAAATAAAATTTTATATTTAGAAAAAATATGTTGACATGATATGAACAATATGGTAATATGATCTACATAAAAATTGAATTATTTAAAAATGAATTAAATTTTGAATAATGAAATGATAGGGGGCGGATATGAGAAATGATAAAACGGATGAAATACTTTGCGGGGGGCCAATGGCTGGAGACAGCTTCAAACCGCTATACACCCGTTTACAACCCCAGCACAGGTGAAATACAGGCGGAGATCCCCAGCTGTACGCCGGAAGAGGTCAATTATGCGGTAGCATGTGCGGAAAAAGCCTTTCCCGCCTGGAGAGATACCCCGGTAATGAAGCGGACACAGATTTTGTATCGCTTCCGAGAGCTGCTGGTGGAGCATTTTGATGAGCTGACGGAGATCTGTGCGCGGGAGCATGGAAAAACCTGGTCCGAGTCGGCGGGGGATATCGCCAAGATAAAAGAGCCGGTGGAGCTGGCTGTGGGGACACCCTCTCTGATGATGGGGGAGAGCCTGCGGGATACCTCTAAGGGGTATGACACCACCAGTTACCGGGAACCCCTCGGTGTTTTCGCCGGGATTGCGCCGTTCAATTTCCCTGGCATGATTCCCATGGGGTGGATGACCCCGCTGTGCATTGCCGCCGGCAATACGATTGTTTTGAAAGCCGCCTCCAAGACACCTCTGACCTCCCTGCGCTGTGCGGAGCTGTGGCAGGAGGCCGGTCTTCCGGATGGGGTGCTGAATATTGTCACATGTACGCGGAGAGAGTCGCAGATTTTTCTGACGCATCCCGATATCAAGGGGATCTGCTTTGTCGGGACAACCGGTGTGGGCCGGGAGATCTACGGAATTGCCGCCGCTCACGGCAAGCGGGTACAGGCACAGACGGAGGCGAAAAATCACGCGCTGGTTCTGGAGGACGCCAATCTGGAGCGCGCGGCTAGGGGAATTATCAACTCGGCCTTTGGCTGTGCTGGGGAGCGGTGCATGGCACTGCCCGTGGTGGTGGCCCAGGAGAGTATTGCGGACAGGCTGGTGGAGCGGGTCCGCCAGCTTGCCAAAGAGCTGAGGATTGGCCCCGCTTATGACAAGACCTCCGATTTGGGACCGGTTGTGGATGCTGCCCACAGAGAGAAGGTGGTGCGCTGGATCGAACGCGGTCTGGAGGAGGGGGCGCAGCTGGTCCTGGATGGAAGAGGCGCTGTGGTGCCCGGCTATGAAAACGGCTTCTATCTGGGGCCGACTATTCTGGATCACGTCACAGAGGAGATGTCTGTAGGCCGGGAGGAGATTTTTGGTCCGGTGCTGTGCTTCAAGCGGTGCAGGGACTTTGAGGAGGGCCTGGCCATTATGAACGCCAGCCCCTTTGCAAACGGCTCCGTGATCTATACAGAGAGCGGCTTCTACAGCCGGGAGTTTGCCCGCCGCACCCACGGCGGCATGGTCGGTGTCAATGTGGGGATTCCGGTGCCGGCGGGGATTTTTTCCTTCAGCGGCCATAAAGACTCCTTCTTTGGCGATCTGCACGTGCTGGGAAAGGACGGCATTCGATTCTTTACAGAGACAAAAGCGGTTACAACCCACTGGTTTGATCCCCAAAAGGACCCCGGGACCAAGGTTGACACCTGGGAGGGCTCGGTGGGAGGAAGTGTGTAACGGCTGCGTGGCGATACGTGCCGTATAGCCGTATACATATATATTAAAGGAGGAAAAGGACCATGGCCGAGGTAATTTATCACGAGGGTTCACAGCGATGCAGCCGGTTGAGCGAGTGCAGCGGGATACTGTGGTTTGAGCCGCATATTGCGGCGGCGGCCAGCAGCAGGGAAATGTCCATGAAGGAGCAGGCTGCCGCGCTGCTCCGGCGGTACGAGGAGCTTCTGGCGCAGTATGGCTCGGACAAGCACCATATCATCTATGTAACCTGTGTCATCCGCGACGCCGCCGATATCGACGAACTGAACGAAGCATGGGACGCCTGGGTGGATCCTGGATTTCAGCCGCCCCGCTCTGTCATTGTGGGGACAACGATTGCGGAGTGCTATAAGCTGTATATGACGGTGGTTGCCGCCAAGACAGACCGGTAGGGGTCGGAAAGGAAGGCGCGGCATGCAGGATGTGCTGAAGCGATTTTTAAAATACGTCACTTTTGAAACGACTTCTGACAGCAAGAGCCATACCTTCCCCAGCACAGAAGGCCAGCGGACGTTTGCGGCATTCCTGGCGGAAGAGATGCGGGCAATGGGGATTGCTGACGCGCGGGTTGACGAAAACGGCTATGTTTACGGAACGGTCCCCGCCAGCGCGGGAGTGGAAGGGCCTGTGCTCGCCTTTGTCTCCCACCTGGACACCTCCCCAGCCGCCTCCGGCCGCAGCGTGAAGCCCCGTCTGATTGAGAAGTATGACGGCGGAGATATCCTGCTCCATGAGGACAAACAGATATACATGCGGACGGCTCAGTACCCGGAGCTGACACAGTACCAGGGGGAGACGCTGGTGGTTACGGACGGAACGACGCTCCTTGGTGCGGACGATAAGGCGGGGATTGCGGAAATCATGACAATGGCCGAGCGTCTGCTGCGGGACCCGGCACTGGAGCACGGAAAGCTGGAAATTGTCTTTATGCCCGATGAGGAGATTGGGCGCAGTACAAAGAAATTCCAGGCGGGCTCACTCAGCGCCGACTATGGATACACGGTTGACGGCGGCTATTTGGGAAAAATTCAGTATGAGAATTTTAACGGCGCCGCCGCGACGGTGACGGTTCACGGAGTAAAAGCACACACCGGCTCCGCGAAGGGGAAGATGATCAACTCCCAAACCGTGGCGATGGCATATCACCAGATGCTCCCGGCGAACCAGACGCCGGAGTCCACGGCGGGATATGAGGGCTTTTTCTACCTGGACAGCATCCAGGGCTCCCTTGGCGAGACGGTCATGAAATATCTTATTCGGGAGCACGACGATGGACGGTTCGAGCACATGAAGGAGCAGCTGCGGATGATTGCCGCGCATATCAATGGAATGTACCAGCGAGACCTGGTGGAGGTCTCCATAGAGGACAGCTACTTCAATATGCGCCGGAAGGTGGAGCCCCATATGCATCTGATAGAGGCCGCGAAGCAGGCGATGCTGGATGTCGGCGCAGTGCCGCAGGTGCTGCCCATCCGGGGATGTACAGACGGTGTGCAGCTGGCGTTTATGGGACTGCCCTGTCCCAACCTGCCTACAGGCGGGCACAATTCTCACTCTGAATATGAGTTTATTTCCGTTCAGTCCATGGAGAAGATGACGGATGCGCTGATCAGCATTGTGCGGCAGTATGCGAGGGGGGATGTTCTGCATGGGTAAACTGGGACCGGAGGATATCACCCGCTACCAATTTTTGTCCGGACTGCGGATGTCCCCCAGCGGAAAGCGGGGTGTACTGCTTGTTTCCCGGGCGAATTTGGAGAGCAACGCCTATGATCACACACTGTGGCGGCTGGATACCGCCAGCGAGGTGCTGGAGCCGCTGGCCGCCGCTCCCGGGCTGAATGCCTTCTGCTTTTTAGACGATGATACCATCCTCTTCACAGCCTCCGGCACAGAGGAGGACCAGGCGCGGGTGAAGCGGGGAGAGTTGCTGACAGTGGTGTACGCTGTTCCCGCCGCCGGAGGATCCCCGGAGATTTTTTGCCGGATTCCCCTGAGAAACGCGGCTGTTGAGGCATTGACCGGCGGGCGGCTTCTGGTGAGCGCCTTCTATGACAACCGGAGGCCCGATCTGGAGGCCATGCCGGAGGAGAAACGGGGGGATGCCCTAGCGGAGTACGCGCTGGAGAGCGAGTGGGAGGTATGTACGGAGACGCCCTTCCGCCGGGATTCCCGGGGAATGGTGGACGGGAAACGTACCCGCCTTTTTACATACGACATCGCGAGTGGGGAGCTGAAGCCCCTTACGGATCCCTGGTTTGATACGCTGGTCTATCGGGTTGACCAGGAGGGAAAAAGGGCCGTCATTGCAGGTGAGCGGTTTCAGGGGCGCATGGCGCGGATGAAGGGCGTATATCTCTACGACGCGAAGCAGGAGACAATGCGGGAGCTTCTGCCGGATAAGGGTTATCAGGTTTCCGGCGTAGAATTTGTGGACGGGGATATTCTTGCCAGCGCTATCCCCTGGGACGGCTTCGGCCGCTTCCCCAATCACGATCTGTACCTGCTGGACCCGCGTACCGGCGCCGCCTCCGCTGTCTGCCGGCACATGGCGGAGGACAATGGATTCAAGGGCGTCAGCGATTGCAGAATGCGGGGCGGCAGCACCATGTGTGCCAGCGGCGGCAGACTCTACTACATCACGACCTATGACAACAATGCCGGCATCAATGTCTGGGAGAAAGGGAAGGAGCCGTTCCACGCGACGCCCAGGGACTTTATCGCGGAATTTATCGGTGTGGGCGGCGGCAAGCTGTTCGCGTCCGGATTTGCCGGGGGACGCCCCCAGGAGCTGTACGTGGTGGAGGAGGGCTGTGTCCGCCGGATCAGCTCTTTTAATGAGGAGATTTACAGCGTCCACACCCCGGTCCGGCCGGAGCTGACCAGCTTTGTCAATAAGGACGGCGTGCGCATTGACGGCTTTATTCTCTACCCCGCCGGCTTCCAAAAGGGGAAGAAATATCCGGCGGTTCTGGAGATCCATGGCGGCCCGCGGGCGGCTTATACAGAGGCGTATATCCACGAGATGCAGATGCTCTCCGCCAACGGCTACTTTGTGTTTTTCTGCAATCCGAGGGGTTCCGCAGCCCGCGGGGAGGCGTTTTCTGCCCCGCTGCCGAAGGAGGGAACCCTGGATTACGAGGATATCATGGCGTTTACAGACCATGTTCTGGCCAGATGCCCGGAGATCGACGCCCAGCGGCTGGGTGTCACCGGCGGCAGCTTCGGCGGATTCATGACAAATTGGATCATCGGTCATACCGGCCGCTTCCAAGCCGCCGCCTCCTGCCGCTCCATCTCCAATAAACTCAGTCTGTACGGGGTGTCCGACGAGAGCAGCTGGGGAAGCAGGCGCTCCCCATGGGACCACCTGGAGGAGGCATGGGACGGCTCCCCGCTGAAGTATTACCGCAATGTCAAAACGCCCACGATATTTTTGCAGAGCGACGAGGATTTTCGCTGCCCCCTGTGTGAGGCGGTCCAAATGTACACCGCGCTGCAGATAATAGGCGTGGACACCAGGCTGTGTATTTTCCACGGGGACAGCCATGAGCTCTCCAGAAGCGGCCACCCCCGGAACCGGGTGCGGCGGCTGCGGGAAATCATGGCCTGGATGGACAAGTATTTGAAATAAAATGGGGCAGTCGGCCTCAGGGAGGTGTATCCGTATGCAGCGGCTGAAGCCGGAGGACCTTACACAGTATCAGTTTCTCTCGGCGCTGAGGATATCCCCGGAGGGACGGAGCGCCGCGCTGTGTGTCTCTCGGGCGAATCGGAAAACAAACGCCTATGACACGGCGCTCTGGAAGCTGGATATCAGAAGCGGACAGATGGAGTGTCTGCCGTGCCGGCAGCCTCAGTCCTGGTGCTACCGGGATGAACATACAATTTTATTCACAAATCCCGGCACGGAGGAGGATCAGCGCCGCCGCCGGGAGGGGGAGCGCTTGACGGTTATCAGCAGTTTTTCGCTCCGCACCGGGCGGGAGGAGGTCCTTTGCCGCGTGCCGCTGGAGAACGCCGCGATTGAGATGCTCGCGGGGGATTGCATCCTCCTGCGCTCCTTCCACGACAACCGGCGCCCGGATTTTGAGTCAATGCCCCCGGAAGCCAGAAGGGCGGCCCTGGCGGAATACGCTCGGGAGGAGGAGTGGGAGGTCTGCGAGGAGTCCCCGTTCCGCAGGGACGGGAGAGGAATTGTGGAGAAAAAGCGGAGCCGTCTGTTTCTCTGCCGCCTGCCCAGCGGGGAGATGGAGCCGCTGACGGATCCCTGGTTTGATACCCTGCTCTGCCAAGTGGACGGAACAGGGACAAAGATAGCCGCCGTCGGGGAGACCTTCACGCGCCGCATGTCCAGAATGAAAGGGATCTGGCTCTATGACCTCCAAACGGGGGAAAAGCGTCAGCTCCTGCCGGAACGGGGATATCAAGTATCCGATGCTGCGTTTATGGGCGGCGGGCTGATGGTCTGCGCCACTCCTTGGGACGGCTTTGGGCCGTTTCCAAACCACGACCTGTATCGGATTGACCTCGCTTCCGGGGAGATGAGGTGTGTTTACCGGCACACAGCGGAGGACTGTGGATTTAAGACAAGCAGTGACTGCAGGCTTCAGGGCGGACGCTGTATGGCTGTGGCCGGTGATACGCTCTATTACATCACCTCTTACGACAACAGTACAGGCATCAACTGCTGGCGGGAAGGGGAGGAGGTGCGGCGCTGCACTGCGGTGGGGTTTAACCCGGAATGTATTGCCGCGTCAGGGGAGAATCTGCTCGCTGTGGGGTTCTTGGATGGGAAGCCGCAGGAGCTGTACCGCGTGGAGAATGGACAGGCAGAACGGCAGAGCCGCTTCCACGCGGCGTTCCTGGAGGCCCACACGCCGGTGAAGCCGCAGCCGGTTTCCTTTGTAAATAAGGACGGTGTGCGGATTGACGGATTTGTCATATATCCAGCGGCGTACCAGGAAGGACAGAAGTATCCCGGTGTATTACAGATTCATGGCGGGCCCCGCTCGGCGTATTCGGACAGCTATTCTCACGAGATGCAGGTGCTCGCCTCCCATGGCTGCTTTGTCTTTTTCTGCAACCCGAGGGGGTCCGCTTCCCGAGGAGAGGCGTTTGCGGCCCTGGGGGACCGGCGGGGAACGGGGGATTTTGAGGACCTCATGGCCTTTACCGACTACGTGGCCAGCATCTGTCCCGGGCTGGATCCGGATCGCCTGGGCGTAACGGGCATCAGCTATGGCGGGTTTATGACAAATTGGATCATTGGGCACACGACCCGGTTCCGGGCGGCGGTTTCCTGCTGCTCCATCGCAAATAATCTGAGCTTTTTTGGAGACTCGGATGAGAACAACTGGGGCTCGCTGCTTGCGCCCTGGGACAATCCGGAGAAGGGGTGGGACGGTTCTCCTCTGAAGTACTACCGCGAGGTCACAACCCCGACCCTGTTTATTCAGACGGATGAGGACTACCGCTGTCCCTTGTCCGAGGCGGTTCAGATGTACACGGCCCTGCAAATCAGAGGAATTGCTTCCAAGCTCTGCATATTTCATGGCGACTCCCACAGCCTGTCCAGAACAGGGCACCCCAGAAACCGGGTGCGGCGGCTCCAGGCGCTCCTGTCCTGGATGGATCAGTACCTCAAGCTGGAAAAAGAAGCGTCTTGCAATAGGGATTAGGAGGTTATTATGAAAAGAACAACAAAAAAACTTTGTCTCCTGCTGACAGCCTGCCTGCTGGCCGGCATCTGCGCGGCGTGCGCGCCTACGGCCTCGCCGGGAGGTGCTGCGCCTGCGGAGGGCCCAGCACAGTCTCAGACACAGCCCGGCGGCGATGCCGCCGCCGTCCGGGACACCCTGGTGGTGGTCAACAACAGCGAGGTGCAGTCCTGCGATCCCTCCGCGACGACTGCCGCCCCCACGTTCCAGTGCCTGTGCCAGATGCTGGAGACGCTGGTGGAGATGGACGAGGACGGGAACTATGTGATGTGTCTCGCTGAGAGTGTGGAGCAGACGGACGACATAACGTATCTGGTTCACCTTCGGAAGGGCGTAAAGTTCCACAACGGTGAGGAGCTCAAAGCCAGTGATGTGGTATTCACCTTCCAGCGCGCCTGCGCCAGCGCGAAAGCGGCCTCCAATCTACCGGAGCTGAACCCGGAGGAGATCAAGGAGATCGACGACTACACGGTTCAGTTCAAAACCAACGGCGTGGTGGCCACCTTCCTGAATGTCCTCACCCGCAACAACTGCATGATTCTGAATCAAAAGGCTGTGGAAGAGGCCGGCGAGGATGTGGGCCGCTCCTGTGTTGGAACAGGTCCGTATATGTTTGTTGACTGGCAGACCGGCGTTCAGATCACGATGAAGGCCTTTGATGGCTATTGGGGCGAGAAGAAGGCGTCCATTCCCAATGTGGTCTATAAATTTGTGGATGACGCCAACAGCCGCATCATCATGCTGGAGGCCGGGGAGGCCGATTTGATCTATGCGGTGTCCACCTCCGGTGTGGATATTCTGACAGGCAACAGCAAGGTGCAGGTGGTGGAGCAGCCGAGCAACAGCGTCCGCTGGTTCTTTATAAACACCACTGTAGAGCCCACAAATGATATCAATGTCCGCAAGGCGATTGCCTATGCGCTGGATACGGAGGCACTGACCTACGCCGTGTTCGGTGACCACGCTCTTCCCGCCACCAGCTTCCTGGCGCCCAATATCGCGGGACACACCAGCGATCTGGAGACGTACGCCTTCAACATTGAGAAGGCGAAGGAGCACCTGGCCGCCGCCGGATATAAGGAGGGGGAGCTGACGCTGAAGCTGACCATGTGGTCACAGACCGTACAGAACTCCATGGCGGAGATCATTCAGGCGCAGCTGGGAGCCGCCGGGATCAACGTGGAGATCGAGGCGCTGGAGTCGGCCGCGTTCAGCGCCGCCCTGGCCACCGGGGAGATCCAGATTGGGCTTGCCACCAACTCCAACACCAGCCGGGATCCGGACGCCGCCGCCAAGGTCTTTAAGAGCACCAACTTCCCCAAGCCGAATTACGCCGGACTGTCGCTTCCCGAGGTGGATGCTCTGCTGGAGGAAGGAGTCGCCTGCTTTGACGAGGAGAGGCGTGAGGAGATTTATACCGAGGTGCAGCAGAGAGCCGCGGAGGAGTGCTGCATTATCCCTCTCTGCTATGAAAACGATATCTATGGTGTCAGCGCGGAGCTGGGCGGCTTCTTTATCAGCAAGAGCGGAAGCCAGAAGTTTGTAAATTATTTCTTCCAATAACCTGCGCAGGACAAGCAGTTCCGCTCGCCGCGGGGGGCGCGGCAAGAAAGCCGCGCCCCCGATATATTTTGATGTGAGGTATTGCTATGAAAGTTTTAACAGAACCCCTGCTGCCCAATACAGCGGAGATGGATACCCAGGTGTATCCGCCCATGACGGCCCAGCCTCTGGATCCCCTGGTGGCGGAGGCGCGGGCAGCGGCTTACGCGGACCCTACAGATCCGGACAACTGGGTAAAGCTGGGGCGGCTGTACCGGCGGCAGAAGATGCACCGCAGCGCTGTCAACGCCTATTCCCTGGGGATGACATATGACCCCTTCAACTGGTTCTTTTTCCGCCACAAGGGACACACCTACTTGAATTTGAGCCAGCCGCGGGAGGCCGCCGCGGCCTTCGCGATGGCGGTCAGGCTCCACCCCACCAACTGGGACAGCTGGTATCATCTGGGACTGTCCTACTATCTGCTCCACGAGCTGGATAAGGCGGAAAAGTGCTATCATGAGACACTGAAGCTGAGCCCCACCATGAAGCTGCTGATTCCGCTGGTGAACTGGTACTATCTGACGCTCATAAGGCAGGGAAAGCCGGAGGAGGCGGAGCGGATTGCCAAGCTGGTTCCGCCGGACGCGGAGGGGAACAGGAACAGCAACTATTATAAGCTGGCGATGGTATATAACGGCACGGTCGATATCAACGACGCACTGGCGGAGGCGGAGGCGTGCCTGAGCCACAGCCAGGAGAGCCATGTGTCGAGCTACTCCTCCAATACATACGGCCTGGCCTGGAAGCTGATCTGCGGCGGAGAGGTACAGAGAGGCTATGATATTCTGAAGCGGGGCTATGAGACTGGGGGATGGACGCTGGCCGATACTGCGATTGAATTTGATATGGCGAGATGGCAGGAAAATGGAGGGGTGCGATAATGGATATCAAAAAAACCGAGGCCCAGATGATGACAGAGCCCTGGCTGCCCAACTGCGCGTCAAAGGAGGAGGAGGTCTTTCCCCGGCGGACGGACGCGGTTCCCTCCGACGTCGTCAAGGACGCCCTGCGGGCGGCGGAGGCGGAGCCGGGTGACCCGGAGCGGTGGATTGCCGTGGGCAGAGCCTTCCGCCGGCAGAATATGTTTCGCGAGGCGATTGAGGCATACAGCATCGGAATGGAGAAGAATCCCTTCTACGCCCTGCTCTACCGCCACAGAGGACATGCCTATTTAAATACGGGGCGGTATTATGAGGCGGTAGGCGACTTTGAAGTGGCTCTGCGGCTGGATCCCTCCAATTTTGAGAGCTGGTATCACCAGGGGGTTGCCTTCTTTTTGATTGGTCAGTACAGCCGCACAGAGCATGTCATGCGCCAGAGCCTGGAGATGGTAACGGAGAGCGCGGACATTACCTGCACCACGGACTGGCTGTGGCGCTCTCTGGCCCGCCAGGAGAGGATGGAGGAGGCGGAGCGGGTTCTCTCCCGCTATGATACCACGGTCGAGCCCAAGGGGGCGATGGACTATTTCCGGTGCCTTCAGGTATACAAGGGGGATATTTCCCCGGAGGAGGCGCTTGCCGGCGGCAAGGTGACAACGGACTACGGCGTGGTCAATTACTATATTGCGAATGGCCGCACTGGTGACGCACTTGCCGCTGCCCGGACCGCATTGGAGAAGTACAGGGAGAAGGAGTGGGCAGCTTTCGGTTATCGCGGATGTGCTGTGGAGGTTGAGAGACTGGGATGAATTACGATTTTGACACGGTGCTCGACCGCCGCGGCACCGCCTCCCTGAAGTGGGATACCGGCAAACCCGATCTGCTTCCCATGTGGGTAGCCGACATGGATCTGCCTGTTGCGCCGGAGATCATCCGCGCACTCAAGCGCCGGCTGGACCATCCGGTTCTGGGCTACTCCATCCAATCCGAGGCGTACTATGCCGCCGTTACCGGATGGTTTGAAAAGCGCTACCGGTTTCGAATTCATCCGGAGTGGATCTGTCACGCCCCTGGGATTGTGGCGGGCCTGCACTTTATTGTCCAGGCAATGACCGGCCCGTCGGATAAAATCCTGATACTGACGCCCTCTTACTACCAGTTTTACAAGGCGGCGGAGGATAACCGGCGGGACTATGTGAGCTGTCCGCTGGTGGTGGAGAACAACCGCTACACGGTGGATTTTGACCGGTTTGAGCAGCTGGCGGCCCGGGAGGACGTGAAGCTTTTCATGCTCTGCAATCCCCACAATCCCGGTGGCCGCGTCTGGACAGCCGGAGAGCTGCGGCGGATGGGGGAGATCTGTGCCCGCTGCCATGTGCTGGTTGTCTCCGACGAGATCCACTGCGATCTGACGCTGGGGGAGAACCGCTACACCCCTTACGGCTTGGCTGCGCCGGAACTTCTGGCGGAGTCGGTGATCTGCGTGGCCCCCAGCAAGTCCTTCAATCTGGCCGGGATGCAGACCTCCTGCCTCCTCATTCCGGATGAAGCCCTTCGGGAGAAATATCAGCAGCACATGGTCATGTGCGGGATCAAGCGGCCGAATGTGCTGGGGATGACGGCCATGATCGCGGCCTATACGGAGGGCGCGGAGTGGCTGGCTGCCTGCCGGGCATATCTGACCCAAAACTTTCAATTTATGAGAGAATACCTCCAGGAGAACATTCCGGAGCTGGAGCCGATGGATATGGAGGCAACTTATCTGGCCTGGATTCGAGTTTCCGGTTTGGGCGGCGAGCCGGGAATGTACCACAGATATCTGGAGGATTGCGGCGGGCTCTGGCTCGACAGCGGGAGCATGTTCGGAACCGATGGTGAGCAGTATGAGCGGCTGAACTTCGCCTGCTCGCGGACCGTTCTGGCGGACGCGCTGGAGCGGATGAAAAAGGCGGCGGAGGCCATGCGGAGCGCACTGCGCTGAGCGGGAACCCGGCGGAAGCAAAGGAGGGGCACACCAATGCTGAAATATATCCTCAAGCGGATACTGATGCTGATCCCCGTTATGATTGGCGTCATTGTCATTGTATTTACCATGCTGTACATCACCCCTGGGGATGTTGCGGAGATGATTCTGGGTGCGGAAGCGTCGGAGGCGGAGCTGGACGCGCTGCGGGAGGAATTGGGTCTGAAGGACCCGTACCTGGTGCGCCTGGGGAGCTTTTTTAAAAATCTGATTTTCCGGCAGGATTTTGGAACCTGCTGGGTGACCAGACAGCCGGTTTTGGACCTCATTCTGGAGCGCTTCCCCTACACACTGTATCTGGCCAGCCTGTCGATTTTGATATCCCTGTCAATGGGGCTGGCCCTTGGAATCATCTCGGCGATCAAGCCCTACGGCCTGTTTGACAACATATCCATGTCTCTGGCGCTGGTGGGCGTCTCCATGCCGAATTTCTGGCAGGGGCTCCTTCTGATGCTGCTGTTCGCGCTGAAGCTGGGGTGGTTTCCGGCTACGGGGGTGGAGAGCTGGCGCTCCTATATCCTTCCGGCTGTGACGATTGGCACCTCCTGCTGTGCGGTGATCGCGCGGCTGACGCGGTCTTCTATGCTGGATGTTATCAATTCGGATTATGTTGTGACCGCGCGGGCAAAGGGACAGAAGGAAAACATCGTTATCCTCAGACACTGCCTGAAAAACGCGCTGATTCCCATTATTACCGCGGTGGGCATTCAGTTCGGCGGCATGCTGGGCGGGTCCCTTCTGACAGAGACCGTGTTCGCGGTCCCCGGGATTGGACTGCTGCTGACCAACGCCATCAAGGCCCGCAACTATCCCGTGGTCCAGGGTGGAGTCCTCTTTGTCGCTTTGATCTTCAGCGTTGTCAATCTGGCGGTTGATCTGCTCTACGCACTGGCGGATCCCAGGATCAAATCGAATTATGTGTAAGGAGGTCGTGATGAGACAGCGTGAACAGGAGGGGGCTCATGGGGAGGTCGTATACAAGAAGAGACGCCAGCTTCCGGAGGCGTGGCGGAGGTTCCGGAAAAACCGGCGGGCGGTTTTTGGCGGGATTTTGGTGCTGCTGCTCCTGGCTGCTGGAATCTTCGCGCCGGTCCTGACAAAATACGACCCCTATACCCAAGATCTGATCAACAAGTGCCTTGGCCCAAGCTGGGAGCATCTGTGCGGTACGGACAACTACGGCCGGGATATTTTTACCCGCATCCTGTACGGCGCCAGGATTTCTCTGATTGTGGGCTGGGTTTCGGTGATTACATCCTGCCTGCTGGGCGGCACGCTGGGAGCGGTAGCGGGCTACTATGGCGGCCGGGTGGATAATGTCATTCTCCGCATTATGGATATCTTTTTGGCGATTCCGACAATTCTGCTGAATATTTCGATTGTGGCGGCGCTGGGGGGCGGTCTGGTCAACATGCTGATTGCGATGGGGATTTCCTCCACCCCCACCTATTGCAGAACCCTTCGGGCGGAGATACTGAAGGTGCGGAATCAGGAGTTTGTCGAGGCCGCCCGGGCGGCGGGGGCGTCAGATCTGAACATCATTGTCAAGCATATCATCCCCAACTGTCTGGCGCCGATGATTGTGCGGGTGACCATGAGTATCGGAAGTGCGATTCTCAGCTGTGCCAGCCTGAGCTTTATCGGCCTGGGCATCTCTCCGCCCACCGCAGAGTGGGGCTCCATGCTGGCCAGCGGCAGAGAGTTTATCCGGACAGCGCCGCACATCTGCACCTTCCCGGGCCTTGCCATCATGCTGACCGTTTTTTCCCTGAACCTGATGGGGGATGGAATACGGGACGCGTTCGACCCGAAGATGAAAACGTGACGGGAGGGCGGAGGACAATATATGGACAGTATTTTAGAGATTAAGAATCTGAGTGTCAATTATGTCACGGATGATGGCGTCGTCCGGGCAGTAAACGCGCTGGATCTCCGCCTGAATCCTGGGGAAACGCTTGGCCTGGTAGGAGAAACCGGCGCGGGGAAGACCACCACCGCGAAGGCAGTTCTGCGTCTGCTCCCCCATCCCCAGGGGAGGGTGACCGGCGGAGAGATTCTTTTCCACGGAAAGGACCTCCTTGCTCTGCCGGCCAAGGAGATGCGGAACATCCGAGGCAGCAGGATATCCATGATCTTTCAGGATCCCATGACCAGTCTGAATCCGGTCCTCACGGTGGGGGAGCAGATTACGGAGGTGATCCGCCTCCATCAAAAGCTCAGCCGGATAGAGGCGGACAGGCGGGCGAAGGAGATGCTGGAGCTGGTGGGGATTAAGGTTGACCGGTTTGGGGAGTATCCCCACCAGTTCTCCGGCGGCATGAAGCAGCGGGTGGGGATAGCGATGGCGCTGGCCTGCAACCCGCAGCTCCTCATTGCGGACGAGCCCACCTCCGCTCTGGATGTGACCATACAGGCGCAGGTGCTGGAGCTGATGAAGCGGCTCAGGGAGCGGTACGGCACATCGCTGATTATGATTACCCATGATCTGGGGATTGTAGCGGAGATCTGCGACTATGTGGCGATCATGTACGCTGGACAGGATGTGGAGTACGCGGAAAAGCGGGAGCTCTTCCGCAATCCCCTTCACCCCTATACTGTGGGGCTCTTTGGCTGTATCCCGGATTTGACCGTGGAGCGGAATGAACTGGTTCCCATCCCCGGCATGATGCCCAATCCCACGGAGAAAGCGGTGGGCTGCCCCTTCGCGCCGCGATGCCCGGACGCGGCGGAGCGGTGCAGGCGGGAGGCGCCTCCCATGGTTCAAATCCACGAGGGGCACAGGGTTCGCTGTTTTAAACACATGGGAGGTGAGTGCTGACGATGCGCGAGAAGCTGATGGAGGTTTCCGGTCTGACGAAGCTGTTTCCGACAAAAGCGGGGAAGCTCCACGCGGTTGACCATGTGAGCTTTCACATTGAAAAGGGGGAGACCTTGGGACTGGTGGGTGAGTCCGGGTGCGGGAAATCCACAACCGGCCGGCTGCTGCTGCGATTGCTGGAGCCCTCTGGGGGGCAGGTCCTGTATGGCGGACAGGATATTCTGAGGCTGAAAAAAAGGGAAATGCGCCGGATGCGCACAAGGATGCAGATTGTTTTTCAGGATCCCTACGCCTCGCTGGACAGCAGGCGCACGGTATATGAGAGCATTGAGGAGCCTCTGGTTCTCAACGGCCTGTTTCCGGACAGAACAGAGCGGGAGGCGTATGTTTTTGAGCTGATGAACACAGTGGGGCTGGCTCCAAGGGTGGTCAACTCCTACCCCCACGAGCTGGACGGCGGACGGCGGCAGCGGGTGGGGGTGGCGCGGGCGATTGCTCTGAATCCGGAGTTCATGGTTCTGGACGAACCCGTTTCCGCTTTAGACGTGTCCATTCAGGCGCAGATCCTGAATCTGCTGCAAAGCCTGCAGCGGGAAAAGAAGCTGACATATCTGTTTATCTCCCACAATCTAAGCGTCGTGAAGCATATCAGCGACCGGGTTGCCGTCATGTATCTGGGCAAAATTGTGGAACTGGCGCCCACGGAGGAGCTGTTCGCGAATCCGCTGCATCCCTATACCAAGGCGCTGCTATCCGCAGTGCCGGTTCCCCGGGTGGATGTTGCGCGGGAGCGCATTATTTTGGAGGGGGATGTGCCGAGCCCCATCGATCCCGCGCCAGGCTGCCGCTTTTTTGGGCGCTGCCCCCTGCGGCGGGACGGTTGTCAGGGACATGAGATGGAATTGAAAGAGGTTCTGCCTGGCCACTATCCCGCCTGCGCACAGTAGCGCGGCATGAATGAAGCGAGAGGAGGAGTATCCATGTATACCTGTGCCCAGTGCGCGGTTCACGCGTGCAGAGAGGCGGCGCCCGATCAAGTGCCCAAGAATTGTCCTATGCGGGATCGAGAGATTATGGAGACAGCGCTGGAGGCATACCAGCTGGAGGAAAACCATCGGTTTTATGTGACAGCCTCCGAGCTGGAGGCCCTTGGGTACTGTCAGTGGCCGCGGGTCCGGGAGGTGCTGGAGCTCTGCCGGAGGATGGACTATCAAAAAGTAGGGCTGGCATTTTGCTGGGGCCTGCGGAAGGAAGCGAAGATTATGGACGGCCTTCTGCGCCGGGCGGGCCTTCAGGTGTGCTCTGTCATTTGCAAAGCGGGGGGAGTGGATAAGTGCGCCTGCGGCATAGCGGACGAGCGCACGCTGCGCCCCGGCCAGCATGAGAGCATGTGCAATCCGATTGCCCAAGCTCAGCTTCTCAACGCCCAGCAGACGCAGTTCAATATTGTACTGGGGCTCTGTGTGGGGCATGACGCGATGTTTTACAAGTATTCGCAGGCGCTGGTAACTACGCTGATTGCCAAGGACCGGGTGCTTGCCCACGCCCCCGCCGGCGCACTCTACTGCGCGGACGGGTATTTCAAAGGCCGACTGGACATGCAGGAACAAGAGAATTGAGAACAGGAGAGGACGACATGACATTAGAAGAGTTGAGGGCCTGTGTGAAAGGGCTCTGTTTTGTGAATGTGACGCCGTTTCACGAGGATGGAGCGCTCGATCTCGACGCTTACCGCGAGAATCTGCGGTTTACGCTGGATCGGATTCGGGGATGTGCCTGTACCATTACGCCCTGCGGCAGCAATGGGGAGTTCGCCTCCATGAGTGAGGAGGAGCACCGTGCTGTTATCAAGACCTGTGTGGAGGTGGTGAACGGGGAGCACCCGGTCATTGCCGGGGCCGGACGGGCAAGCACCTATGAAACCATTAAAATGTGCCGCTATGCCCAGGAAGTTGGGGCGGACGGTGTGCAGATCATTCATCCTTACTACTTTGTTCCTACGCAGGAGGGAATGTACGAGCACTACAAAAGAATTGCCGGCGCAGTTGATATCGGGATTGTTGTCTATAATAACCCCGCATTTTCTCAGTCTTGGATAACACCAGCTCTGATGCGCCGGATCATTGGCGATACCGGCGGAAAGATCTGCGGGATTAAGGAGAACACCCCCCATCTCATGCTCTTCGACGCTATGGTGAAGGCGTTGAAGGGAACCGGCGTCCCGATTTGCAGCGGGTTTGGGGAGAAATGGTATGCGTATCAGTTCCCCTATGGTGCGGATGGCTTTGTCTCCCCGTTCGGAAACTTTTTCCCGGAGTTTCCGCTCCGTCTTTACGCTGCGGCACAGAGCTATGATTTTGAGACAATCCGGCAGCTGCTGGACAAAATGGAGCCCTACTATGCCTTTGTGGGGAGATGCTCTGCGGCGCGGGGGGACACGGGAATTGCCGCAAAGCCGGGTGGAAGCATCTATGGCGAGGGCAATGTGCGCTTTGGCATTTTGAAGGAGGCCATGAATTTGATGGGACTGCGCGGCGGCTGTATGCGCCTGCCTCTGACCGGGCTCCATGATAAGGAGCGCTCGGAGCTGCGGGAAATCCTGCGTGACTTGGGACTGCTGTAGACATCATGCACCACAGAATGGCCCGCTGGGGCGGATAGGGGATAAAACCGCAGAAAACAGTTGACAGAAGCCCGTCAAATCGCTATGATGTGGAAAGCGGCTCCGCCGGAGGAAATGTCCGGAGGCGGAGCCGCTTCCTGAACTGTTTGCGTAATCATGACAAGGAGTGCGCCATGAAATATCTCCATCAGGCCGTCATTCTGGCGGCTGTCACCGCCGCTGCGGAGCTCATCAAATACCTGGTCCCCCTGCCGGTGCCCGCCAGCATCTACGGCCTGCTCCTCCTCTTTCTCCTGTTGAAAACCGGCCTTTTGAAGCTGGAGCAGGTGGAGGACGTGGGAGGACTGCTGCTGGAGCTGATGCCGCTGCTGCTGGTGCCCGCCTCGGTCAGCGTCCTGGCGGATCTGGAGACGGTCCGGACGATGCTGGCCCCGCTGCTGCTGGCGGGCTTTGTGGGCACATCGGTGGTCATGCTGATCACCGGCCAGGTGGTCCAGCGGATTGTCCGCAGAGGAGGGGGGCGTTCGGAGAAATGAGTGGTTTTATGGAGTCCTCCGCCTATTTCGGGCTGTTTTTGACCCTGGGGACCTACCAGCTGGCCAGGGTGATCAACCGGCGGGCGGGCCGGGAGCTGTGCAGTCCCCTCCTGTTTGCCACCATTCTGTGCTGTCTGTTTCTGCTGGGCTTCCGGGTGGACTACCAGGTCTACTACCAGAGCGGCGCGAGACTGCTGGACGCGCTGCTGACCCCGGCCACCATCTGCCTGGCTATTCCCCTCTACCGCCAGTTCGCGCTGCTGAAAAGGAACGCGGCGGCGGCTCTCGCCGGGTGCGCCGCAGGGGTCTTGGCCCATATGCTTGTCTGCGTTTTGCTGCTGGCCCTGTTCCGCATGGGCGGGCCGGAGTATATTACACTGTTGCCCAAGTCCATCACCACAGCCATCGGCAAAAGCCTGAGCGAGGAGCTGGGGGGCTATCCGGCGGTGACTATGGCGGCAATTATGCTGACCGGGCTCTTCGGCGCGTCGGCGGCGCCGCTGCTGCTCCGGCTCTTCCGGGTATCGGAGCCCCTGGCTCAGGGGCTGGCTATCGGCACCGCCTCCCACGCGGCGGGGACCTCCCGCGCTGTAGAGCTGGGGGATGTGCAGGGGGCGGCCAGCAGTCTGGCCATTGTCGTCACCGGCCTTCTGACCATCCTGGCCGCGCCGCTGTTTGCACAGCTCGCCGGGATGCTCGCCTGATAAAGTGGACAGGGACCGGGTTTGCGCCCGGTCCCTGCTGTGTTCTAATTTTTCCTGTCCCCAAAAGGACTGTTTTTGACATAATAGGAAAATAGGGGAGCGGACCGTGCGCCCAGGGGAGCCGCTTCCATCCGGCGGGAGGTGAGGCGATGGAGGGCCAGGCGTGGGAAGCGCCGGTGGAACAGATGTATAAGGAGATGTACCCGGCGCTCTATGTC
>CATIYU010000150.1 GCA_949739085.1 uncultured Eubacteriales bacterium
ACCTGGCCGGCTTCGCCGTGGGCGTGGTGGACCGGGAAAAGATGATCGACAACAACAAAACCCGCCCCGGAGACGTTATGCTGGCCCTGAGCTCCAGCGGCCTCCACTCCAACGGCTTCTCCCTGGTGCGTAAGGTGCTGGACGTGGAGCGCGCGGACCTGGGCGCGTGGAGCGAGGAACTGGGCGGCACGCTGGGCGGCGAGCTCCTCCAGCCCACCCGCATCTACGTCAAGCCTGTGCTGGCCGCCATCCAGGCCGCGGAGGTCCACGGCGTCAGCCACATCACCGGCGGCGGCTTCTATGAGAATATCCCCCGCTGCATCCCCCAGGGGCTCACGGCGAACATTGAGAAGTCCACCCTGCGGATTCCCCCCATTTTCCGGATGCTTCAGCGGCTGGGCGGCATCTCCGAGCACGATATGTTCAATACCTTCAACATGGGGACCGGTATGGTTCTTGTTGTGGCCAAGGAGGACGCGGACAAGGCTGCCGCCGCCCTCAAAGAAGAGGGAATGGACCCGGCGGTCATCGGAGAGATTGTCTCCGGCGAAGAGAGGGTGGTCCTATGCTGACTGCCCGCGTCGCCGTGCTGGCCTCCGGCGGCGGCACCAACCTACAGGCCCTTATCGACGCCCAAGCCAGCGGGGAGCTGAAAAGCGGGGTTCTGGCTCTGGTTATCGCGGATAAGCCGGGCATCGGGGCCATCGCCCGGGCGGAACAGGCGGGGATCCCCTGCGCCGCCATCATCCGTAAGGAGCCGGGGTTTGAGGAGAAGGTCCTCGCCGCCCTCGCGGAGTACCAAATTGATCTGGTGGTCCTGGCGGGCTTCCTGGGCATCTTCACAGCGGATTTTATCCGCCTGTTCGGGAAGCCTATCATTAACATTCACCCCTCCCTCATCCCCGCCTTCTGCGGGAAGGGCTTCTACGGACTGCGGGTCCACCAGGCCGCCCTGGACTATGGCGTCAAGGTCACCGGGGCCACGGTACACTACGCCAACGAGGTCGTCGACGGCGGGCAGATTATCGCGCAGAAGGCGGTGGACGTCCTCCCCGGCGACACGCCGGAGACCCTGCAGCGGCGGGTGATGGAGCAGGCCGAATGGGTCCTGCTGCCCCAGGCGGCGGAGCTGGTGGCCGCCGGAATTGTGAAAGAAAAGGAGAACACGCTATGAAACAGGACCTCTGCGCCCTCCTGCGTGGGAACAGCTATCCCGGCCGGGGCATCCTGCTGGGCCGCAGCGCGGATGGAAAATACGCTGTTGCCGCCTACTTCATCATGGGCCGCAGCGAGAACAGCCGCAACCGGGTCTTCGAGGCCACGGAGGACGGCATCCGCACCAGGGCCTTTGACGAGAGCAAGATGACGGACCCGTCCCTCATTATCTACCACCCCGTCCGGCGGCTGGAGAACGGGACCACCATCGTCACCAACGGCGACCAGACCGACACCATCCGGCAGCACATGGCGGAGGGCCACTGCTACCGCCACGGCCTCCATGCCCGCACCTTTGAGCCCGACGCGCCCAACTACACCCCCCGCATCTCCGGCGTGGTCCTGCCGGACGGCAAATATGCCCTCTCCATCCTCAAGAGCCTGGACGGCGACCCCTCCTGCTGCTGCCGGTACTTCTACGAATACGAGAACCCCGCCGCCGGGATGGGCCACTTCATCAGCACCTACCAGGGGGACGGTTCCCCCCTGCCCTCCTTCGCCGGGGAGCCCATTCCGGTCAGCGTCACCGCCCCCAACGCCGCCACGCTGGCCCGCGAGCTGTGGGACAGCCTGAACGGGGACAATAAGGTTGCCCTGTTCGTGCGCTACACCAGCTTGGAGACCGGTAGGCTGGAGACCAGCATCATCAACAAACTGGGGTAAGGAGGCGGAGACATGGAAAAAAACCGGGACGGATCCCTCTCCCCCCTCTCCCCCCGCTACGCCAGCCGGGAGATGCAGTACCTCTTCTCCGATAACCACAAGTTCCGCACCTGGCGGCGGCTGTGGATTGCCCTGGCCAAGGCGGAGCGGCAGCTGGGCCTGCCCATTACGGAGACGCAGATCGCCCAGCTGGAATCCCACGCCGGGGACGTCAACTACGACGTGGCGGAGGCCCGGGAGAAGCAGGTGCGCCACGACGTTATGAGCCACGTCTACGCCTACGGCCAGCAGTGTCCCGACGCCGAAGCCATCATCCACCTGGGGGCCACCAGCTGCTACGTGGGGGACAACACAGACCTCCTCATCCTCCGGGACGCCTCCCGGCTGGTGCTGCGCAAATGCGCCCAGGTGCTGCGTAACCTCTCCGCCTTCGCGGAGCAGTACAAGGACCTGCCCTGCCTGGCCTACACCCACCTCCAGCCCGCCCAGCTCACCACCGTGGGCAAGCGGGCCACCCTGTGGATGAACGAGCTGGCGCTGGACATGGAGAACCTGGA
>CATIYU010000151.1 GCA_949739085.1 uncultured Eubacteriales bacterium
AAGCCGGATCTGGTCCTCATGGACATCACCATGCCCAACATGGACGGTCTGGAGGCCCTGAAGGCCATCCGTGCCGCAGACGGCAACGCCAACGTGGTCATGTGTTCCGCCATGGGCCAGGAGACCATGGTCATCGACGCCATCCGTTCCGGCGCAAAGGACTTCATCGTCAAGCCCTTTAAGATTGAGCGCGTGCTGAAGACCGTCACCTCCATTGTAGGCGAGCCCTGATGCCCGCTGTTTTCTCCCTGCTTGGCATCCTGCTGGTGCTCCTGCTTGTCCTGGGCGGCAGCTACCTCTTCACCCGCTGGGCGGGGATGGGGCTGGCCGGCCGCTTTGGACTGCCAGGGGCCGGGCATGTTCGCGTGCTGGAGCGGGTCACCTTGGGCAGGGACCAGTCTCTGCTGGTGGTGCAAGCCGCAGAGCGGTACTTTTTACTTGGCAGTTCTCCCTCCGGATTCTCCCTGTTGGCCGAACTGACAGCGGAGGAGGGGGAGCTCTGGAGCGCCCCTCCCCCCTCGGGCGGCCCGGCGTCCGCGAATGCGCCGGATTTTCGCGCCCTGTTCAAGCGGCTGCGGGAGAAGAAATGAGGGAGAGAGGAGGTTTCATTTCATGACCGACGCGCTTATCAACGTCAACGGCTCCAATGTACAGACATTAGACATCATGCTGCTGATGACGGTTATCACCCTGTTGCCGTCGTTGGTGGTGATGATGACCTCCTTTACCCGTTATGTGATGGTCTTCGGCTTCCTGCGCACCGCCATGGGCACCCAGCAGAACCCGCCCAACATGGTGCTGGTGGGAATGGCCCTGATTTTGACGCTCTTCAGTATGACGCCTACGCTGGACGACATCAAGGCGGACGCATTCGACCCCTATACGGCTGGGGAGATCACCCAGGAGGAGTTTTTCGACCGGGCTCAGGTGCCGCTGAAAGAGTATATGCTCAATCAGACGGAAATCCCCAGCATGGAGCTCTACTGCAATATGACCAACACGCCGGTCCCACAGAGTCAGGACGAGGCCCGGGACCTACCTATGCGGGTAATTATGCCGGCCTATGTGACGACGGAACTGAAGACGGCGTTCTCTATCGGCTTCCTTCTGTATATCCCGTTCCTGCTCATTGACATCATTGTGTCGTCTACGCTGATGAGTATGGGCATGGTCATGTTGCCGCCCGCCATGATTTCTACCCCTTTCAAAATCCTGCTCTTTATCATGCTGGACGGCTGGCCGTTGCTCTTTGAGACACTGGTGCAGGGCATCCGTTACTGAGAGGAGGCGCTGAGGGATGAGTACCGATTTGATTACAGAGGTCTTCCGGGAGGGCGTGTGGGTCGTTGTGAAAATCAGCGGTCCTATGCTGGTGTTGAGTATGGCGGTGGGGATTTTCCTGGCGCTGTTCCAGGCGGTTACCCAGATCCATGAGCAAACCCTCCAGTTTATTTTCAAGGTGGTCATCGTGGGCGGCGTGCTGCTCATTGGCGGCGGCTGGATGATGGAGAATCTGCTGGACTACGCCAAGGGGCTTTTTCAGCTGATGCGGCTGGGCGGTTAGAGGAGGCAGCGGTTTGGATTGGGCGGAATTATCCCTGTTTTTTTTCATCCTCGCCCGAATGAGCGGCTGCGTCCTGTTTAATCCGATTCTGGGGCGGCGGGGTATGCCAGGCATGTTCAAAAGCGGTCTGATCCTGCTGCTGTCTGTGACGGCCCTCACGATGACAGGCTACCGTCCGTCTGTTCCGGGAACCATCCTGGAAATGGCGGGGATTATACTGCTGGAGTTTGCCCTGGGATATATTCTGGGGCTGGCGATGAACATTTTTTTCTATATCCCGCTGCTGGGCGGCGAGACCATTGACACGCAGATGGGCATGTCTATGGGCAAGACCTACGACCCCAGCAGTCAGGCGTCCGTGTCTGTGTCCGCTATGCTGCTGAACACGTTGATGATGTTGTTGTTCTTTGTGGCAAACGGGCATCATACCCTGATGAGGATTATCCTCGTTTCGGGGCGGATTGTTCCCTTCGGCCAGGTGGTCCTGGGCCGGGACCTCTATTGGACGCTGGTCGAGCTCTTTATCGAGTGTACCGTGCTGGCGATCAAGCTGTGTATGCCCATTCTGGCGGCGGAGCTGCTGGGGCAGATCAGCATGGGCATACTGATGAAGGTTATTCCCCAGATTAACGTTTTCGTCATCAACATTGACCTGAAGGTTATTATCGGCCTGGCGCTGGAGCTGCTTTTGCTGGCTCCCTTCAGCGAGTACCTGATGAGTGTAGAGGTGAAGATGCTCCGGACATTTCAGGAGCTGATAACCATGATGGCGGGATAGCGCCCCCAAGGGGGATCGTGCGGCTGGCAAAGGGGGGATCAGGCGGTGGCCGACTCATCCAAAACCGAAAAACCAACCGCAAAACGACGGCGAGACGAACGAAAAAAAGGTCACGTCGTCATGAGCAAAGATGTGGTCGCAGTGGCCACTTTAGTGGGCAGTCTGGTGATGCTTCGGCTGATGGCCCATACGGTGCTGGAGGAGGCAGGCGTCCTGTTCCAGACCTGCTTTACCTATATAGGCGGTTGTTACCCCGGCATTGTGCCGGAAATTTCCCGAGAGCTGATTTATAAGTGCATTTCCATTGTGGCGGCTGTGGCGGGACCCTTCCTGCTGGTGACCATTGCACTGAATGTTATCGCCACCTTCTCCCAGACAAAGCTCCTGATTACCCGGGAGCCTTTGAAGCCCAAGCTCAGCAAGCTCAGCCCCCTCAAGGGGATTAAACGGCTTTTTTCCCTGAAGAGCGTGGTTGAGCTGGTGAAAAATCTACTGAAAATCAGCATCCTGCTGGTCCTTATTTACCAGTATTTCAGCACGGCGGTGCGGGATTTCTACCGGTTCCTGGATATGGAACTCAGCGATGCCTGCGCCATTCTCTTCGACCATATCTTCCAACTGCTCTTCCGGGTGGCGCTTGCCTTTGCGGTTGTGGCTTTTTTCGATTACCTCTATCAGTGGTGGGATTACGAGAAGAGCCTGCGTATGTCCAAGGAGGAAATTAAGGAAGAGTTTAAACAGATGGAGGGCGACCCCAAGGTCAAGGGAAAGATCAAGGAAATCCAGCGCAAGCGGGCCCGGGAGCGTATGATGCAGCAGGTGCCCGGCGCGGACGTGGTTATCCGAAACCCGACCCATGTGGCGGTGGCCCTGCGCTATAAGCCGGACCGGGACAGCGCGCCGGTAGTGGTGGCCGTGGGCCTGGATGAACTGGCGCTGCGCATTGTGTCCGTAGCGGAGGAAAATAATGTGGCGGTGGTGGAGAACGTATCTCTGGCCCGCGCCCTCTATGCCGGTACGGAGCTGAACCGGGAAATTCCCCCGGAATTTTACGGCCCTGTGGCGGAGATACTGGTCTACGTGCTGAAGCTGGACCAGCAGCCACCCGCCGCTAATTGAGAACGAATATACCGCCCAACCCGGGCGTTTGATGATATACTGTAAACCCAATTGTTGAAAGAAAGGACACGGGCCATGAAGCGAATTCTCCAAAACAGCATAGCAATCGCAGTGGTCATTATCGTCCTCTTTATTATCGTCCCCCTACCCACCCAACTGCTGGACGTGCTGCTGGTGGTCAATATTTCTTTGTCCATGTTGATTCTCGTCATTACAATGACCATCTCGGACGCACTGGACTTCTCCATTTTCCCATCCCTGCTGTTGATTACCACGCTGTTCCGGCTGGGCCTGAACGTATCCACTACCCGGCAGATTCTGGGCCGGAACGGCGACGCCGGTAATGTCATCCTGTCCTTCGGCACCATGATTACCCAGGGGAACATCGTCCTGGGCGTTATCATCTTTCTCATTATCGTCCTGGTGCAGATGATCGTGGTCACCAAGGGCGCGGAACGCGTCTCGGAGGTGGCGGCCCGCTTTACCTTGGACGCCATGCCCGGTAAGCAGATGGCCATTGACGCAGACTTGAGTTCCGGCCTCATTGACGAACAGGGGGCCAAGATCCGCCGGGCCAAGATTCAGAGCGAGGCGGACTTCTACGGCGCCATGGACGGCGCCACCAAGTTCGTCAAGGGCGACGCCACCATGAGCATCATCATTACCGCTATCAACTTTATCGGCGGTTTGATTCTCGGCGTCTCCATGGGCGGCATGGATATGAGCACGGCCCTCTCCACCTACTCCATCGCCACCATCGGCGATGGCCTGGTCTCCCAGATTCCGTCCCTGATGATCTCCACCGCTACGGCCATGATTGTCACCCGGTCCGTCTCCGACGGCAGCCTTAACGACGACGTGGTCGGGCAGTTCTCCAACCAGCCCCGGGCGATTTTCACCGCCGGTATGGTGATCTCCCTGCTGGGTCTGATTCCCGGCACGCCCCATGCGGCCCTGCTGTTCGTGGGTATTGGGCTCATCGCGGCGGGCTGGTGGATGTCCAGCCGGCTGGAGCGCAAGCAGGCGGCGGCCTTGGCGGCGGAAACCGCCGCGGCGGCCCCAGCGGTGGAACAGCCTGCGCAGGCCAGTCCCAATGACTTTTACAAGGATATCAATAACGTCTACAGCCTCCTCACAGTGGAACCCATTGAGATGGAGTTTGGATACAGCCTCATCCCCATGGTGGATGAGAGCAGCGGCGGCAAGCTCATCAGCCGCATTGTGATTTTCCGGCGGCAGTACGCCCAGGAAATGGGTTTCGTCATTCCATCCATCCGCTTCCACGACGCCTCCTCTATGGGTCCCAACCAGTACGCGGTGAAGATCAAGGGGGAGGAGGTGGCCCGGGGCGAGATTCTGGTGGATTACTACTTGGCCCTGGAGCCCGCCAACCCCGGCGGGGAGATCGACGGCATCGAGACGGTGGAGCCCGCCTACGGCATCCCCTCCCGGTGGATTCTGCCGGAGAACAAGGAGATGGCGGAAATCTACGGCTACACCGTCATCGACCCCCTCTCCGTCATGCAGACCCACCTGAGCGAGGTCATCCGCAGCCACGCCTACGAACTGCTGGGCCGGGCGGAGGTGATCCAGCTGGTGGAGAACCTGAAGCGGACCTCTCCCGAGGTGGTGGAGGAGGCCATTCCCAACGTGCTTACCTACGCCCATCTGGAGCGCATTTTAAAGAACCTCCTGCGGGAGGGCGTGCCCATCCGGGATCTGGCTACCATTCTGGAGACCGCTGTGGAGGCCCTGAGCACCACCAAGGACCTGGATATGGTTACCGAGAACATCCGCGCCTCCCTCAGCCGCACTATCACCCGGCGCTTCTGCGAGCATGGCCAGCTGCGGGTGGTCACCTTGGACGCCGAGGTGGAAAAGCGGGTCATATCCTCCCTTACCAAGAACGAGCAGGGCATCTACCTGGCAATGGGTCCGGACCTGATGCAGCAGATTGTCACCCAGCTGGCAGAGCACATCAAGAAGTTCAACGACCTCAGTCAGACGCCCATCGTGCTTACCAGCCAGGTAATCCGCATCTATCTCAGCCGGATGCTGGCCCAGTTTTACCCCAACTTGTACGTGCTGGCGTTTAATGAGATCACCAGCGACGTGCAGATACAATCCCTGGGGAATGTCACGCTGCCCCGGGAGGCCCAGGGCAGGCCAGAGAGAAGGGCGGCGGTGGTATGAGCGGCGGGCTGAACCAGCCGGCCGCCACGGAGCCGCTCTGGACCCAGGAGGAAATCGACGCCATGAGCAAGGAGGACCTCCTCCTGCTCTACAAGAGCAGCGGTCGCGAGGAACTGAAATGGCCCCTGGCGCTGCGGTATGTGGGGTTGGTGAAGAGTATCGCCTTGCAGGTGCGTGGAGTTTATGCCAGCTTTGCCCAGGTGGATGACATCATCAACGAGGGCGTGCTGGCCCTGGTTGGGGCGGTGGACAAATTTGACCCCGATAAGGGCATTAAATTTGAGACCTTCGTCTCCAAGCGTATTCGGGGCGCGGTGATTGACCTGGCCCGCCGCCAGGATTGGGTGCCCCGCAGTGTGCGGCGGAAGGCCCGGGAGATTGATCAGGCCAGTGTGGAGCTCTACTCGGAGCTGGGCCGCTACCCCACGGACGAGGAGGTGGCTAACCGCTTGGGCATCAGCCAGGAGCAGTACCAGGAGGATCTGGCGGATTCGTCCCTGTGCAACGTCCTGTCCCTGGACTCCATCTTTGAGGACCGGGAGCAGGGAGGCGGCCTGGACGTGGCGGATCAGGATTCCGTGAGCCGTCCAGAGGACTCCCTCCTGCGCCAGGAGCTGCTGGATACGCTGACAGACGGCATTACATCCCTCCGGGAAAACGAGCAGCTGGTGGTCTCCCTGTACTACCGGAAAAATCTCAGCATGAAGGAGATCGCCCAGGTGATGGAGGTCAGCGAGCCGCGAATCTCGCAGATCCACTCCCGGGCCATTCAGAAGCTGAAGCTGTATATGAAGCGGTATATGAACGGGGAGGCGTAAGCGCCCCGGGACCTGATATTGAGAGGAGCAGTTATATGTTCAAAGGCTTTTACAACTTAACCTCCGCCATGCTGAGCCAGGGGCGGCGGCTGGACGTGGTGGCCCACAACATGACCAACATTTCCACCGTGGGCTTCCGGGGCGACCGGTATACGGACAGCACCTTCCAGGACGTCCTCATCAGCCGGGTGGGCAACAAGAATAAGGCCGTCTCCACGGAAATGGGCAACGAGACCTACATCCTGGCTCCCAGCCAGCTCTATACCGACTACACCCAGGGTTCCCTGGAGGAGACAGGCCTGCCTCTGGACTTTGCCATCTGGGGAGATGGCTTCTTCGCCGTTCTGCGGGACGGCGAGGTGGGCTACACCCGTTCAGGCAGTTTTGTGCTGGACGACAACGGAATGCTCTGCTTGGCCGGACAGGGCCAGGTGCTGGACCGGGAGGGCCAGCCCATCCAGCTGACCACGGACCACGTCTATGCGGACAGGACCGGCGCGATCTACACGGAGGAGGGCCGCAATTATCTGGCCTCCCTGGGCGTGTATTCCTTCCCGGATACCGGGGAGCTGGAGCGCAATGACCGCGGCCTCTTCGTGGGCGAGGGCGCTCAGCTCAGCGAGAACTCTGTGATCTACCAGGGCCGGGTGGAGCGGTCCAATGTGAACATGGTGCAGGAGATGGTCTACATGATGACCAGCCAGCGGGCCATCCAGAGCGCCGCCCAGATGAGCAAGCTCTACGACCAGATTATGACCAAGGCCACCACGGAGCTGGGCCGTCCATAAGTTGAAACAGCGGGCGGGACGCTCCGTCCGGCGGAAAGAGAGGCGTGACGCGTTATGAATATGTCTTTTTACAGCGCCGCAGTGGGCGCGTACCAGCAGCAGCTGCGCATGAACATACAGGCCAACAACATTGCCAACGTGAACACACAGGGGTTCCGGGCGGAGAAGGTGACCTTCGGTGAGCTCATGAACCGGGATGTGGTGGGCATCAACAACGCCAACCTTCCCAAGGGCACGGGGGCCCGGGTGATCCAGGCCACGGTGGATTTCGCCAACAACCGGGGATATATAGAGACAAACATGCCCTACGACTTCGCCATTGCCGGAAACGGCTTTTTCGCCCTCTTCGACCCCTCCAACGGCGAGGTGTCCTACACCCGGGACGGATCCTTTATGAAAGCCCAATTCTGGATTCAGCCCGACGGCGTGGACGAGAACGGCCAGCCCCTGGAGCCCATCTCGGTCTGGCGGCTCAGCGACAATGAGGGACGGTGCGTGCTGGACCCCCAGGGCAACTTCATTGTCCTGAGCCCGGACAACGTGGACGCGGACCCGGAGGACGAGAAATTTGAGGTAGGCGTTTTCGACTTCGCTATCCACGAGGGGATGCAGCACACCAACAGCTCCCGTTTTATCTCCACAGAGCGCAACGGCCAGCTGTATTTGGGAACAGGCACTGTGAAGCGGGGGCTGCTGGAGCAGTCCAACACGGACCTGGCTCTGGAGTTCGTCAAGGTGATCGAGTCCCAGCGGGCCTATAGCTACAATTTGAAGATGGTGACCACATCGGACGAGATAGAGACGACGTTTAATTCACTGAGAGCATAAAAAAGGGGGCGGGAACATGACGATACACAGCTTTGACGAGTTGACGACGATGGAGATCGACACCCTGCGGGAGATTGGCAGCATCGGCACCGGAAACGCCGCCACAGCCCTTTCCACCATGCTGGGCCGGGAGGTGCGCATCACCCTGCCGGAGGTGCGCATTATGGGCTATAACGAGGCCATTGAGTGGATTGGCGGCCCGGAGGCGGTGACGGCCGGCGTGCTGGTTCGGATGAGCGGCCAGATGAACGGCATCATGCTCTCCTGCCAGCAGCTGGAATTTGTGAATCTGGTGCTGGCGAGTATGCTGGGCCTCCAGGTTCACGACTACGAGGAGCTGGATGAACTGGGAAAATCCACCCTGGTGGAGGTGGGCAATATCGCTATCTCCACGTTTATCAACGCTCTCGCCGGACTTTCTGGCATTTCCGTCGACCTGACGGTGCCGGCCTTTGCCGTGGATATGCAGGGCGCTATTCTCGCGGTGCCTATGGCGGAGTACGGCGGCACCAGCGACTATCTTATGACGATAGGAGGGAACTTTGTCTGCGACAATAAGCAGGTGCCTTGCCGCCTACTGCTCTCGCCGGACATTAGGTCCTTGAATTTCTTACTAAAGAAGCTGGGCGTTGCGGAATGAACGAAAAACTGACGGTTGGAATTGCGGATATGAAGCTGGCAAAGGGGTCCGGCGTTCTCATTACGTATGCCTTGGGCTCCTGTATTGGCCTGTGCTTTGAGGACCCGCGGCTGAAGCTTGGGGCGCTGCTGCATATTATGCTGCCCCTGAACATGGAGGCGGGCCGGAAGAACCCGCTGAAGTACGCAGACACCGGCATTCGGGAGACACTACGGCAGATGGAGGCCCAGGGGGCTTTGCGCAGCAGAATTACGGCAAAGATCGCTGGGGGGGCAAAGATGTTTGAGGTCAACGGCGGAAATCTGGGCAACATCGGCCAGCGGAACATTGAGAGCGTCCATACCATTCTGCGCAAGGAGGGCATCCGGCTGCTGGGCGAGTACGTGGGCGGCAACGTGGCCCGCACGATGCTCTTCGATGTGGAAACCGGCCAGGCCTGCATCCGGTCCTACGGCAAGCAGGATATTGTATTCTAAATCCCTCAGACGAAAATTATAACAGATAGGAGTGTCAAACATGGCTGAGATGCATAACACAGGGATTCTGCTGGAGTCCGGGACCAATGAAATCGAAATCATGGAGTTTACCATCGAGGGGAACCTGTACGGCATCAACGTGGCGAAGGTCAAGGAGATCATGATTGCTGAGCCCGTCAAGCCCATGCCCCACGCCCACCCGGCGGTGGAGGGAATCTTCAAGCCCCGGGATGAGGTGCTGACGGTGGTAGATCTGCCGAGGTATCTCAATGGCGGCAATGGTGAGAAGGGGGAGCGGGACATCTTTATTATCACCAACTTCAATAAGATGTTCATTGCCTTCCGCGTCCACTCCGTGGTGCAGATCAGCCGTATTTCCTGGACCGATATCCAGAAGCCGGACAAGGCGGTTTCCGGCGGCGCGGAGGGCGTGGCCACCGGCATTGCCCAGTGCGGCGACGACTTGGTGACCATTCTGGATTTTGAAAAAATTGTGGCGGAGATCGCGCCGGAGACCTCCATCCAGGTGGAGGAGATCGAGACCCTGGGCCCGCGCAGCCGCAATGAGAAGCCGATCTGGATGGCGGAGGACTCCATCCTCCTCTCCAAGCTCATTGACGACGCCCTGCGGAAGGCGGGATATGTGAACCTGAGAGCCTTCCCGGACGGCCGGGCGCTGTGGGACGCCATTAACGCGCTGCCCAGGGAAGGGGATATCTACGACCATGTGTCGTTGATTATCACAGATATCGAAATGCCTCAGATGGACGGCCACCGGCTGACCAAGCTGATAAAAGACAATGAGAGATTCAAAAAAATACCGCTGATCATCTTCTCTTCCCTTATCAGCGACGAGATGCGGATCAAGGGCCGCCAGCTGGGCGCGGACGAACAGCTGACCAAACCGGAGATCGGCCATCTGGTGGACGTTATGGACCACCTGCTGGTTCGTGCGGAGCAGGAGCAGCACTAAATAGGAGGAAACTATGGCCATTAATAGCAGCAAATATATCGTCCGCCAGCCGATCAAGGATTTGAAAGGCAAAACCCTGGCCTATGAAATCCGGTATGCCGGAGAGGACAGCGCCTACGACTCCGGCGAAGGCAGCGGCCAGGATTTTGCCGCAGCGGATACTATCTATAATTTTCTTACCCAGAACACGGACCGGTCCCTGAAGGGTACCCGGAGCTTCATGACTTTCACCACAAATCTGCTGATGAAGCAGACACCGAAGCTCTTCAAGCCCAACGACCTAGTTATCCAGGTGGACGACAGCGTCATTATCCACCCTCTGGCGATGCGCTTTGTGGAACGCTACTCCAAGGAGGGCTATCAGGTTGCGGCCAATGATTTTCAGTTCAACCAGAAGTATATCTCGATCCTGGACCGCTTCGATTACATCAAAATCAACTTCAAGGAAACCAGCGACTCCAGCCTCCGCAATATTGTGGAGATGGCCAGGAGCATGAACAAAAAGTGCATTGCCACCCATGTGGACGACGAGGATCTCTACCAAAAGGCGTATATCATGGAGGTAGACGCCATGGAGGGGGCCTATGTGGCGGAGCAGATGTTCACCACAGTCCACAGCAGCAGCTACTTGCAGAGCAACTTTTTCCGTCTGCTGGTGGCCATCACCAAGGACGAGCCGGATGTGACGGAGATTGAGCAGATTATTTCCATGGACGCTATGCTCACCTACAGCCTGCTGAAGATTGTCAACTCCGCCTACTTCGCCCTGCGCAACCGGGCCACGGAGGTCAATCAGGCCATTATGATTCTGGGCCTGGGACAGCTGCGGCAGTGGATTTACCTGATGGGCTCCACCAATGCGGAGGGGGATATGGACGCCACCCATGAGGACTTCCTGCGGACTTCCCTGATGCGGGCTACGTTCTGTAGCGAGCTGGTCAAGCTGGCAAAGAACATGCCGATCTCCCGGAACGACGCCTATCTGATGGGCATGTTCTCCACCCTGAACTACCTGATTGCCGCGCCGCTGGAGGAAATTTTGGCGGAGATCCCCGTGTCCATGGACGTCAAAGCTGCCCTGCTGCTCCACGAGGGCCGCTGCGGTGCGCTGTACGACTTGGTGCTTAGCTACGAGCGGGCGGACTGGCCCGCCATCAGCCGCCTGGCGGAGGAACTGGGGATCCCGGTAAACCTGTTGACCAACACGTACTTCCAGTGCCTGGAGGAGGTCAATGGGATTTGGCAGCAACTAACCCACGAGGCCGACATGGGCCAGACCGCAAACACCTAATAAGGTCCATGTTCGTTTCTTGCAGACTGGCAAAGGACCGGACCAGCCGATGTTTGACGGCTGGCCCGGTCCTTTCTGAATTCCACGGGTCTGAAGGCGCTCAGCGGTCATGCCGTGGATTGTCCATGACCACCTTGCAGGCCCGGGTAAGCTGGGCAAAAATGGTGCTGTTGTACCGGCTCTCGTATACGGTGAGCATCCCGCGGGCTTCCGTCCGGGGCGCAACAATATAGGAGGGCTGGAGGTGTGTGAGGGTCAGCGCCTTTACATCCGCTACGCAGCGGGAGCAGGAGCACAGACCGAACATACTAATATAACGGGGGGCTTTCATCTCCACCAGGTTCTCCATGATGTTGATGATGGTGAAATCCTCCTCTACCGGCTGGGCGGGGGGGGTCGGCTTGGGCTCCGGCGCGGCCTCCGGTTCCGGTTTAGCTTTCGAGGCAGGTTCCGGAGCGGGATCAGGGGCAGGCTCGGGCTCTGGGGCAGAATCTGGAGCAGATTCAGGTCCCGGGGTGGGCTCTGGGGACGGTTCTGACAGATCTGGCAAATCTGACGCGGCCTCCGGTTCCGAGGCCCCCTCTGTTCCGGCGTGAGAGACCTGTTCCGGCGGCTCCACGGCCTCCGGCCCTATTTCCGCCTCCGGTTCCTCCAGGACTTCCGGCTCTTGCTCCGGTTTGGACTCCGCCGGAAGCTCCAACTCCTCGTCGGCTTCCGGCTCTGGGACTAATTCCTCTGTGGTTTCGGGCTCAGGTTCCGAGGCGGGCCGCTGCTGGTCTGGCGGGGCGGGGAACTCGTCCTCCAAGGCGTCACGAATCTGTTCCGAGAGCTGGGCGTCGTTGGAGCGGGCCACCTCTAGAATAGGGGGGGTCAGAGGACGCAGCGGGGCGGAAGCGGATTCAGCGGCGTCCTCCGCAGCGGGCATTTCTGCTTCCGCTTCCGGTTCGGCCTGGGGGGCGGCCTCCCGATCCCCATTGGGAGCTAATAAATTTAAAACATGAGCTGTTTTATTGCTTTTTGCGCTTTTTTTTGCGGGTGCCATTGTGATCTCTCCTTAGAATGTGTTCGTCAGCTCGCGGCGGGGCTGAATTCCTGGACTACCTCCTGAAGCAGGGCGAGGAAATCCTCCGCCGGTTTGGAGGCGGGCGCGTAGGTGAGGACGCTTTCCCCGTGGGCGGGGGCCTCGGCAACGGAGACGCTGGTGCGGATTTTGGCCTCAAAGACCTTGGTGTCCAGCTGGGCGGCAATCTGCTCCGCCATGTCCAGCACCTCCCGGTTGAGGGTGAAGCGCTTGTTATATTTGTTGAGAAGGATGCCCAGCACCTTCAGGCGGGAGTTGTAGCAGCGGCGGACGGTGTCAATGGTCTCCCGAATCTGGGCCACACCCAGAAGGCTGAGGATCTCCGGGGCCATGGGGATGATGAGTCCGTCGGCCACCACGTAGGCGTTCACCGTCAGAACATTGAGGGCCGGGGGCGTGTCCACGATGATATAGTCGTACTCCTCCTGGAGGTCTGTCAGAGCGTTTTTCAGCAGAAATTCCCGGCCCGGGCGGTTAAATTCCAGCTCGGCGCCGCTGAGGAGAATATTGGAGGGGACGATATCCCCGCACTCCGAGTTCACGACTACGTCGCGGACGGAGTGGGTTCCCTTCATCACGTCATAAATCGTGGCGCAGTTATCAATATCCAGGCCCAGGCAGAAGCCTAGGCTCCCTTGAGGGTCCAGGTCGATGCCCAGCACCCGTTTTCCCATCTGTTGCAGCCCGGCCAGCAGGGCGCAGGAGGTAGTGGTCTTTCCAACGCCGCCCTTCTGGTTGGTAATCGCAATTACAGCAGACAAAATATCCCCTCCAGTGTGTAAAATCTTTTCTACGGCTCTTAACTTTACTATACTACGTGACGATAAAAAAGTACAGAGGGTTTTCCTTTTTTCTTTGAAATTTCCAAAAAGTTTTCAGTTATTTTTTCGATAAAGGAGAGATGAACATGGCTTCTATCAACAGCGTCGGCAGCAAAAACCTAACCAGCAGCCTCCATAACAGCGCCAATGTCATCAGCGGTCTGGCCAGCGGTCTGGATACGGAGGGCATGATAGAAGGTCTGGTTGACAGCTATAACCAGAAGATCCTGTCCCTTACCAACAAGGCGACAAAGGTGGAGTGGAAGCAGGAGTCCTACCGGAACATCATCGCGAAGATGTACGCGTTTTCCAACAAGTACACCTCCTATACCTCCTCCACAAACCTCCTCTCCCCGTCCTTCTTTAATAACGCCGTCAACGTGACCACCAAGGGCAACTCTGACTTCCTCTCGAAGATCTCCGCCAGCGGCCGGACGGACAGCGATATCGTCATCAAGCGGGTCTCTCAGCTGGCATCCTCCGCCCGGTACGTCACAGACAGCAAGTTGGCTGGCAGCGGCAATGGCCGTCATATCACCGCTGACGAAGAGGTGGATCTGACGAAGCCCGTCACGGTGGGTACCCTCCAGGGGACACTGAGCCTGAACTACGGCAACAAGACCATCAGCATCGCTTTCGACGATATGGAGGACCAGGTCAAGGGCAATACCGCCTCTGAGCGGGCGAAAAATTTTGCCGCTCTGATTGAGAAAAAGCTGGGGGATGAGAAGATCACCCTCTCCAGCGGCGAGTCTGTGAAGGCCAGCGACCGCATTGGCGTCAGCGTGAGCGGCGGGAGGATCAGCTTTACGGACAAGAGCAGCGCCGGAAACGAGGTCTATATCTCCAACGCCAGCGGCACGGTCGGCGAGGTGCTGGGGCTGGACCGGGAGGACCTGACCGACGAGGATAAGCGGGTGGATACGATCAACGTGCTGGGGAGCACCATGTTCACCCGGGATGTGTCCGCTACCCTGTACCTCTCCGGCAAGAGCATGAACATCAACCTGGACGGGACATCCCGCTCCATTACTATGCCGTCGGTGGTCCAGTTTGATACGGACCGCTACCAGATTAAAAACGCTGACGGCAGCTTCAAAAATGTCAGCGGCGCCGAGCTGGCCGACTCCTATGCCGAGTCGCTGAACAAAACTCTGGAAAAGGCGTTTGGCGGAAAGGTGTCGGTAAAGAACACCGGCAGCGACGGCAAGCTGAAGCTGGAGTTTACCGCGCCGGAGGGGTCCGACATGCTCATCAACAGCGACGTGGGCGGCGTGCTGGGCATCGGCAAGAGCGCCAGCAACTACCTCAGCACCAGCAAGAAGCTGAGCGAGCTGCTGGGGACGGACGAGAACGGCAACCTCAAGGGCGTGAAGAAAAATTACGACGGCCATTATAGCTTCGTCATCAACGGCGTGGTCATCGGCGACGGCTACGACGAGAACACGACGCTGGCCCAGATCCTCAGCGATATCAACACCAACAAAGAGGTCGGGGTCAAGGCCACCTATTCCAACACCACCCGTCAATTCTCCTTCACCGCCAAGGATACCGGCGTGGAGGGCAAGATTGAGATGGGCGAGGGCCTGGCGTCCGCTATGTTCGGCGCCAAGCAAGTGCAGGTGGACGCCTCCCAGAAGACCAAGGACTTCCTGGGTTGGGGGGACGACAAGAGCCTCAAGGGCAGCACCTTCTCCGTGGAATTTGAAAACGGCAAGAAGGCCAGCTTCGAGTTTGGAAGCGACAGCGGCACCATCCAGCAGTTCCTGGACCGGGTCGGCAGCGCGGTAGGCGGCGGCGCGAAGGCGTCCATTACCGAGGACGGCCAGCTGGTGATCCAGGACGCTGCGGGCAAGACCTACGGCGTGAAGAGTTACGGCGAAAACGACACGGTAGGCCAGGCTCTGGCCAGTAAGCTGGAGGAGGCGAAGGGCTACACCTTCACCGAGGGCAAGGACGCCAAGTTCCTGGTGGAGGTCAACGGCTCAGTCAAGGAGATGGTCCGCGGGTCCAACACCACCACCATCGACGGCCTCACCATTACCCTGAAGGGAACCTTTGACGACACGGACGGCGAGGGCGTCAGTTTCCAGCGCAGCGTGGACTCCGACAAGATTGTGGACGCGGTCAAGAGTATGATCACGGACTACAACGAGATGATGGGCGAGATCCGCAAGGCATACGCCACTCTCCCCCAAAAGAGCTCCAACGGCGCGTTTAAGGACTACGAGCCCCTGACGGATGAGGAGAAGGCGACCATGTCGGAGAGCGCCATCCAGGCCTATGAGGAGAAGGCCAAGCAGGGCATCCTCTTTGGCGACAGCAACCTCTCCACACTCTATAGCCGCCTACGGGATGCCTTTGGCATCGGCGGCTTCAGCAAGGAGCTGCACCAGATGGGGATTGCCATCTCCTATGACGGCACCGACGGTTCCTCCTTCATCTCCCTGGATGAAAGCAAACTGCGGGAGAAGCTGGAGAGCGACCCCGACTCGGTGATGGAGGCGTTTACCTCAGAGAACGGCGTGATGCAGGAGATGAAGACCCACCTGGACCGCTACGGCAGCATCGTCGGCTCCACCAAGGGCATCTTGGTAGAGCAGGCCGGTACGCCCCTGAGCTCCTCCAGCCTTCTGAGCAACGCCTGGCAGAAGCAGATCGACAACATTGCCTCTGAGGTGGAGAAGTGGCAGAGCAAGCTCTCTGACCGGGTGGACTACTACACCAGCATGTTTACCCGCCTGGAGGTGCTTGTCAACCAGATGAACTCCCAGAGCTCCTCCCTGGCCGGTATGCTGGGCGGCTGATCCCCGCTCTTCTAAGGAGAAAGGAACGGTATGAAAGATGGATAGGAGAGGCTATCAGCAGTATAAGACCCAATCCGTCAACTCTATGACCCCAGGCGAGCTGCTGCTCCTGCTGTGCGACGAACTGGTCAAGCGGGGAACTCTGGCCTCCATCTCCCTGGACAAAGAGGACTATCCAACCTTTGAGGCGGCTATGGACCGGTGCATTGATATTGTCAAGTACCTGGACGAGACGCTGGACCGCAGGTATCCCATCAGCAGGGAATTGAGCCCGCTCTATGAGTTTTTCACCTATGACCTGCTCCAGGTCAAGCTGCGCCGGGACAAGGCGGAGCTGGAGCGGCTGCGGCCTATGCTGGCGGAGCTGCGGGATGCGTTCCACGGAGCGGACCAAAACGTCAACAAGGGCGAGGGAGGAGAGACATGAGCGATCTTCTGGACTTAGCGGTGCTGGAACGGAAAAAGTACAATGATCTCAACGAGGTGCTGGATCTGACCCGGCAGCTGGGCGAGGCGCTGGACCGCAACGACGAGGTGGCGGCCCGGATGCTGGTGGCCATGCGGCAGGACCCGATCCTCCATCTGGAGGAGGTCAATGCCACCGCAAAAGCCCGCCGCGAGAGCTTGCCTCCGGAGGATCAGGATAGGGTTGCGGCTCTGCTGGCCGGAGCGCAGGCCCAAGACAACAGCGAGAAGACCTTCGTGGAACAGGTGGACCGGGCCCGAAGCCTGCTGGAGCGGGTGGTGGAGCTGGACCGCCGGATGAGCCTGCGTATAGCGGGGGAGGACTCGTTTTATAAAAAATAACGGGCAGTCTGTTCCGCCGGTGAGAACCGGCGGAACAGGCGTGCTTGCGCGGAACAGGCGGCGGGTCCGCCTGGGGAGGCTGCGCTTGTCATTCGTTTAGAAAGAGAGTAAAAAGAACCCCATGCCGGGCGCCGTCAGTGGGTCCGGCATCCAGGAGCAGGAGGAGCCGCAGCGGAATGCCGGAAATTCATCTGGAAAATGTTTCAAAACGTTATATGGAGGAGGGCCGCGCCCAATATGCCGTGAGGGACGTCACGATCACGGTGGAACAGGGCGAATTTGTGTTTCTCATCGGCAGCAGCGGGGCGGGAAAAAGCACCCTTCTGAAGCTGATGGGCGGCGAGATCGTCCCGGACGAGGGGGAGGCCTGCCTCAATGGACTGAATATGGCCCGGCAGATCGGACCCTGGCGGACCCGCATCATCCGTTCCTTTGGGATTGTGAATCAGGAGTGCCTGCTCATCCGCAAGCGTACCATTGGGGACAATCTCCTGCTGGCGGCGGTGGCCGCCGGAATGCGGCGCAAGGGCCGGGTGGCGGCGGAAAAGGCGCTGGCCATTGTGGGGCTCTCCGGTGTGGAGGACTGCTATCCCGCGGAACTCTCTATTGGGGAGTGCCGCCGGGTGGAGTTGGCCAGAGCGCTGGTCAACAGCCCGCCCATCCTTCTGCTGGATGAGCTGACGGCAAACCTGGATGACGACAATATCTGGGATTTGATGCACTTGCTCAACGAGCTGAACAGCCGGGGCACCACCATTGTCATGGCCACTCATGCCAGCCAGTTTGTCAATATCATGCGGCGGCGGGTGGTTACGCTGGTGGACGGTAAGCTGTTCGGCGATGTGCGCAACGGGAAGTATGGCGATATCGTTTGACTTTCCCGACAAAAAGTGCTAGAATAGGATAAGGGGTGGAAAATGTGAGGCATCTGACAGAGGGCGCCCTTGGACCGGCCCCGGCCGCCAACCAGCGAGGCCATCCTGCCGCGCCGCCCGCCTCCACGGGGAGGGAGGGGCCTGGCGCCGCTATTTAATCGTGTAGATCATCCGGCGCTGGCTTGTCTGGCGGCGGGGAATATTTAGGAGGAAAGCCACATATGAATTTCAAGAATATGTCCATTAGGAAGAGCCTCATTATTGGCTTCGGCACCACCATCATCATCTCAGTGGCTATCATTATTGTGAGCTTGATGATGATGAGCGCCCAGAAGGGTGCCTATTCCAACATTATCGACCAGTACGTAGAGGCCAACAACCAGGCGTCCCAGTGCCGCATTTCCTACAATATCGCCGCCCGAAGCCTGCGGGACGCGGTGCTCTCCGGCGATATGAGCAATATTGACAACGCTCTCAGCAAGATGAGCGAGCTGGAAACCCACGTTCAGGAGCTTAGGAACGTTTATCCCCTGGACGACAAGTCCCTGCTGGATACCTTCACTTCCACCATAACAGAGTGGGGTGAGGAGGCCAACAAGATCTGTACGACAGCCCGTACAGACCGCGAGGGCGCTGTTTCCATGATTACGGAGTCCTGCTCCCCCAAGCTGGTGGCTGCCGCTACAGCTGGAGACAATCTGTCCTCGGCGCTGGCCACCGCGCAGAAGGAAATTATTGATGAGCAGAACCGCAATTCCACTATTGAGATCATCTGCATCGTCGGCGTGATGGTGATTGCCACTGTGGTGGTGCTGCTGATGGCGGTTAGGATCATCAGAAGTATCGTTGAGCCCAGCTCTCAGGTGCGCAGTGCTCTGGTGGGCTTCAGCCAGGGCAACCTGTCCGTCCCCGTGAGCTTTGTGGGCAAGAACGAGCTGGGCGAGATGTGCGACGCCCTGCGTACCAGCCAGAAGGTGCTTAACAGCGTCATTCAGGATATCTCTGACGGCACGAACCAGATGGCCAAGGGCAACTTCGACGTGGAGCTGACCGCCAGCTTCCCCGGCGATCTGAAACCCATCCACAACAGCATCAACCAGTTCGTCATCCGCATGAGCGAGACGATTTCCAACATCTCCCAGTCTGCGGACCAGGTGTCCGCCGGGTCGGACCAGGTGTCCAACAGCTCCCAGTCCCTGGCTCAGGGTGCTACCGAGCAGGCCAGCGCCGTGGAGGAGCTCAGCGCCACCATTACCGATATCTCCAATTCCTCCAAGCAGACCGCCGCGTCCGCTGAGGAAGCCCGGGACAGCGTGGAGGAGGCCGGCCGTCAGGTGACCGCCAGCAACGAGTACGTTAAGCAGCTCAATATCGCCATGGACAATATCTCCACCTCCTCTCAGGAGATCAGCAAGATCATTGCCACCATTGAAAACATCGCTTTCCAGACCAACATTCTGGCGCTGAACGCCGCTGTGGAGGCCGCCCGGGCGGGCGCGGCTGGAAAGGGCTTCGCCGTTGTGGCCGATGAGGTGCGCAACCTGGCGTCCAAGTCCGACCAGGCGGCCAAGGCCACCACGGATCTGATCAAGAATTCCATTGCCGCTGTGGAGAACGGCGCGGACGTGGTGAGCAAGGTGACAGAGTCCCTGGAGAAGACCACAGAGCTGGCCAGAAGCGTGGTGGTGATGATGGGCAATGTGACCGAGGCCGTGGAGACCCAGACCAACGCTATCGCCCAGGTGACGGAGGGCATTGACCAGATTTCCGCTGTGGTGCAGACCAACTCCGCTACCAGCGAGGAGTGCGCGGCGGCCAGTGAGCAGCTCAGCTCTCAGGCGAACATCATGCACCAGCTGATGAGCGAGTTCCGGGTCAGCAGTAAGATCAGTTACAGCAGCGGCGCCTCTTTCCAGAGCGCCAGCAGCGGCGGTGGCAGCAGCTGGGGGGATGACTCCGACAGCAGCGAGCCTCTGATGCTCAGCAGCGGCGGCTCCGACAGGTCCCCCTTCGGCAGCAGCAAGTATTAATGGTACATCGGATATATGGCGTTCCGGGGGACCGGGATGCCATATATCCCTAAAAAGAGAAGAGCGCACAGCGCGGGGCTGCGCTTTGCCCGTGATTCGCAGACAAGACGCAGTCTCGCGCCAAAGTTCTTTTTACATTAGGAAAAACTGGGAACAACCAACCAGAGGTGAAAACAATGCCCGAGGAAATGCAACATCAGAATGCGGAGCTGATTTTCGCTCTGGACATCGGAACCCGCAGCATTATTGGCGTGGCGGGCCGCGTGGTGGACGAACGGCTGGAAGTCTTGGCCATTGAAAAGGAGGAGCACGGCAAACGGGCCATGCTGGACGGCCAGATCGAGGACATCGATCAGGTGGCCAAGGTGGCCAGGCGGGTAACAGACAAGATGGAGGCGCAGCTGGGTTGCCGCCTGCACCGGGTCTGTGTGGCTGCCGCCGGCCGGGCCCTCCGCACGGAGAAGGGACATTTCTCCTTGGATCTGCCCGATGTGGCCCGGATTGACAGCGACCTGATTAGCCACTTGGAGAGCGGCGCTGTCTCTGACGCGGAGAGCCATTTGTCCGAGAACGGGCAGGAAAATCCCCAGCGGCGGTTCTATCTGGTGGGCTATACAGTGTCCGGCTATCTGCTGGACCGCTACCCGTTGACGACTCTGAAGGGGCATACTGGACAGCAGTTGGAGGCCGACGTGGTGGCCACCTTCCTGCCCAGCGAGGTAGTGGAGAGCCTGTATGCTGTCATGGAGGCGGCAGGGTTAGAGGTAGCTAGCCTCACCCTGGAGCCAATTGCCGCGCTGAACGCGGTGATTCCCTCGGATTTGCGGCTGTTGAATCTGGTGTTGTGCGACATTGGCGCAGGCACCTCCGATATCGCGGTCTGCCGGGACGGAGCTGTGGTGGGTTACACGATGGCAACTGTGGCAGGGGATGAGATTACCGAGGAGCTGATGCGCCGGTATCTGACCAACTTCGCCACTGCGGAACGGATGAAAATGGAGCTGGACACCCCTACCATCACCTACCGGGATGTGCTGGGCCTGGAGCAGAGCGTTCCAGGACAGCAGGTTCGAGAGGCGATTCACAATGCGGCTAAGTCCCTGGCGGACGAGATTGCCCAGCGGGTGATGGGGCTCAATGGCGCACCGCCTTCCGCCATGTTCCTGGCGGGTGGCGGTAGTAAGCTTTCGGGACTTCGGGACCTAGTGGCCCAGGCCCTGGAGATGGACGAAAAACGGGTGGCTCTGGCGGGAAATAACTACGACATCAGCGCGTTTTCCGCGCACCAGGATCTCAACGACCCGGAGTACGCCACTCCTCTGGGCATCGCGGTGTCGGCAGGGCTGGGGCTGATTAGCGACAGCTATCGGATTCTCCTCAATGGCCAGCCGGCAAAGCTCTTCCGCAGCGGAACGCTCTCTGTACTGGACCTGCTGATGATGAATGGCTATACCTCTGCGGATCTTTTGGGGCGCACGGGGAAGAGCTTGAGCGTCAGTGTAGATGGCCAGCGGATGACTTTCCGGGGGCAGAGCGCTGTACCATGCACCCTTCGCCTGAATGGGAAGGAGACCACGCCGTCTGCGCTGGTATATGCGGGAGATGCCATCGAGTTTGTCCCGGCGGTACCGGGGGAGTCGGCGGAGCGGACGGTGCAGGATCTGCTGGGGAACGATTTTCCCGGCGGTGTTTTGGTGAACGGCCGGCCGGTGGCGCTGGACTACTGCCTGCGTACCGGGGACCAGTTGGTCACTACAGAGGAGCCCCTCCCCTTGGAAGAACCAGAGGTAGAAGAATTACTTCCGGAGTCGGAGGAGGATGTCGGGCCTGCCGGGGACGAAGCGTCTGAGCAGGCGGAAGAGCCGCTGGAGGAACCCGTCCAGGAGGAGCAGGAGGACCCTGTACTCCTTTTGGAGGAACCAGCGCCGAAAAGCGTTTTCCGGCCGCTGTGCATTTATCTCAACGGCGAGCCGTTGGTGCTGCCCGGAAAGCCGGACGGCATCCCCTACTATTTGATGGACCTGCTGGACCGGTCGGGAATCGACTTCGGGACGCTGGATTGTCCGGTGGAGCTGCGGGTAAACGGCGAGGAGAGCGCCTTTACACAGGTGCTGAGAAATAACGATCAGGTAATTATCCGGCGCGGAGCGCGGCGGGGTCCGCCTACGGCGTCTGAATAGAATCTCTTTGAACAAAGCGAGGCGATCGAATGAAAAAGAAGAAGGAAAAAAAGCAGAAGCCGGAACTTGAGCAGGGAGAAAAGAAAAAGAGCCCAATCAAGCTGATTATCATTATTGTTGCCATTGTGCTGCTGCTTGCGGCCGTAGCGGGCGCGGCGGTTTACTTTTTGTTGCTCCGAGGTGGCAATGATGAGTTTAAGGAACCCGAGCCGGTCAAGAAGGCCCCGGCGGTTTACGCCATCGGTCTGGATGAGGTGGTCTCTCTGGACAGCGTTATGGACGAGGGCGCGGCAATGCTGACCACCGTCGAGGCCCCCACCAAGGCGGCTTCGGAGGAGGGCATTGACGAGAAAACCTACCGCTATAAGCAGGCGGAGGACCCGGCAGATCTGGCGGCCAGCTATATTGAGGTGCTGCGGGGCGAGGAGCAAGGGTTTGTGCCGGTTGACGCGGAGAACCGTCAGCTGGCAGAGGAACCGGACTTGGAGACCAAGGCTGGGTCTGTCATTCTGGCCCGTGCTGCCGCTGTAGAGGGGCAGAAGGAGGGGGAGGAGGCCCCGGACGGCGAGGATGCGAAGATCTTCCGGGTCATTGTGGCTTGGTCGGAGTACGCGCTGGCAATCCAGGTGTCCCACCAGCCGGGCAAGATCCTGCCGCCGCCGGAGCCCGAGGTGGAGGACGAGGGGGGCGAGCCCTCCAATGTGTCCGAGCAGATTGAGTTCTTCAAGAGCCTCTCTCCTTCGGTCTTGAATTTGCCCGGGGCCAGCATGTCGGAGTACCGGCTGTATCCTATGGACGGCTGGGTCCAGGTGAACGAGTTCCCCTGCCGTCAGGTCAATGTGTACCTGCTGGATATGCCCGCCGGGACCAACACCTTCCTGGGGATGTACTTTATTTCCGACGACATGAAGCAGCTCTTTACCATGGATGAAAACGGACAGATTACCAATATTCCGTTGGAATAGACCTGTAAAATGATTGCTTTTGGGGCGCACCAGGGACGGTGCGCCTCAAAAATTTTTTCCATGCTCTTATAGTTTTCCGCCGGAGGACGATGAATATATTGAACCCCTGAGGACATCCAAAACGGGGCAAAAGACTTTTAAAAGAACCAGGGAAAGGAGGAGACCGATGAGCTTTGGTATGGAGGGACTGGCTGCCGCCAGTATCCGCATGAGCCAGGAGACTTTGGGCGTGGCATACGGGACGGCGTTGATGAAAAAATCCATGGATACCATGGAGGGACAAGCCATGTCGCTGATCAACGATATGATGGGCGCCGCGCCTGTGCCCAGCGAGTATAATTTTGACGTATACGGCTGAGAGATAAGCAAAAAGGTCCGGGAACCCACGGGTTCCCGGACCTTTCTTGTTTGGCGTGGGTTACTGGGTCATAGCCCGGTGCAGCAACACCGCCATGTCCGCCCGTGTCAGCGCGTAGCTGGGCCAGAGTTTGGTCCAGGAGGAGGGCAGCATGTTCTGCTGGATCAGGCAGGCCACAGCGCCCAGCGCGTATCCGGCCACGCTGCCGCCGTCGCTGTAGGCGGCCAAGAGGTTCGCGCTGCCGTCGGGGGCGCTGATCTTCGCCGCCCGAAGAGTCCGCTGAATCATCACAGCCGCATCCTGGCGAGAGATATTGGCGTCCGGCTGGAAGCGGTTGCCGCCGGTGCCGTTGATGACGCCCACGGACCGCAGGACCCGGATGGCCTGGGCGTAGTAGGCGCTGTCCGGCACGTCGGCGAAGAGGGCCACCGCGCCGTCGGCGTTAAACTGGAAGGCCCGGTAGAGCATCAGGCAGAAGTCGCCGCGGCGGATGGGCAGGCCGGGGGCATACTGTCCGGCGCTGACGCCGTTGACCACGTTCTGACTGCTGAGGAAGTCCACAGCGGCCAGGACCTCCGGACTGCTGGAGCCCAAGTCGTTAAAATAGGCCGAGGCGTATGCCTCCTCCACATTGATGGAGATTTCCCCGGAGAACTTGGTCCCGTCGGCGTTGGTGGCGGTGTAGGGGATGGACACCGTGCCCGTGTACCCAGCCCTGGGAACAAAGGTGAGCTTGGAGATCATGGGGTCGCTGTCCAGCCGGTAGTCCGTGGCTGTGGCCAGCCAGCTGTACTTGGTGGGGCAGGTGTACTGATAGTACAGCTTACCCGCGTTGGAGGAGGGCAGGGAGTCCAGGTGGATGGACACCGGGTGATTCCCACCCGCGGACTGGAACTCATAGAGGGAGAAGGCCACCGGCGCGCCATGGGTGGTGTAGCGGATGGTGGTGTTGGCAGCGCCGTCCCGGACCGTGATCTCCACCGTGCCCTGGAACTGGGCCCCGCTGATGGCGTAGCCAGAGAAGGGGATGAGGACTGTCCCGGAGAAGCCGTAGGCGGGGAGGAAGGTGATTTTGGAGACCGATGCCTCGCCGCTGCGGTAGAGGTTGTCTGTGGAGCTGACAGGGACGGAGGCGTTGGCGGTGCTGTAGTCGAAGTACAGAATGCCCTGGCTGGAGGAGGGCAGCACGAACCGCACATAGTTGAGAGAGGAGTTGACGGAGGAACGGGCCACGGCGTCAAAATCATCGCTCCTGAAGGTGACAGGCTGGCGGCCCATGGTGGCGTAGGGGATGCGGTTGGAGCCGCCGGTGCTGGAGGAGGAGGAAATAACCAGGAGGCCGCTGAAGGTCTCTCCGGACACGGCGCAGCCGGTAAAGGGGATGTCGATGCTGCCGCTAAAGGTGTCCGAGGCCCAGAAAGACAGGTTCATGATATAGGGCGCGGCGCTGTTGTAGTACTTCCCGTCTCGGCTCACCCGGTCGCCCATGGCGTTGGCGCTGGTGCGGTTGTGGAAGAGGGAGCCGTCGGTGTAGTTGGGCAGGAGGTCGAAGGTGATGTAGTGGAGCCGCTGGCCGGTGATTTTCAGGCTCAGATTGTTGAAATCCTCAGTGGAGAGCTTAACGGACCCGCCAGGGGTGCAGTTATAGGTGATGTTGTCGGAGCCGCTGCTCTGGCAGTGGATCTCCACCATGCCGGTAAACTGAACGCCCGTGCGGCTTAGGCCGGAGAAGGGAATGCGCACCGTGCCGGAGAAGCCGTTGGTGGTGACGAAGGTGACGCCATCCAGCTGCGTGGCGGTGAGCTGCTCGCCGTTGAGCACAGCGGAGCCCCGGCCGCCGTTCCAGCCCCGGTAAAGCACGCCCTGGCTGGCGGCGGGGAGGGTGAAGCTGACGTAGTAGAGCACCCCGCCGGTGACGTTGGAGCAGTAGTTGGAGAAATCAAAGCCGGAGAAGTGGACCGCGCCGAAGCCGTTGTCCTTGTAGACAATGCTCTGGTCCAGGCTCTGCGTGACGTTGATTTTCAGCTCGCCGTTGTACTTGACGCCGGTGGCGCTGTAGCCGGAGTAGCCGATGGACACCAGACCCACGTAGCCCGGAGCGGGGACAAAGGTGAGGTTGTTGAGAGCAGTCTGATTGTACTGCTCTGTGGCGCTGACCCGGGCGGTATAGTCGCTGTCGCTGACGTAGCCCTCATAGAGCACGCCCTGGCTGTCCGGGGGCAGGGTAAACATGATATAGCTGAGGGGCGCGCCGGTCTCCCGCTGGCAGACCTCGCCAAAGAGGGAGCCGCTGAGCTTGGCCGGATTTTCCGGGGAGGCGGTGAGGGTCACGTCGGTGGTGGACCGGGAGAGGGTAACCTCGATTTTGCCCTTAAAGGTGCGGCCCGTGCTGGAGGTCCCGGTGTAGGTGATGGTGGCGGTGTCGCCGGTGTAGGTGGCGTTGGGGACAAAGGCGATATCCTTGATATAGGGTCCCCGGGCCTGGTTGGCGGCGTAGTAGGTGAGGGCGGAGCCCACGCCGGAGCCAGTGTCGTCGGCGGATTTATAGCCCAAATACAGGGTACCCTGGCTGGTGCTGACAGAGAGGGCGGTGATGGATACCAGAGTGCTGCCGGAAATCAGGCTGGCGCACTGGGCGGCGATCTGGGACTCCAGGGTGGAGAACCGGAGGGGGCTGCTGGTGCTGGCGGTGCCCTGTATGGTAACGGCCTGGTTGGAGCCCACCGTTACGTCGAAGGAGCCCACGCCGCCTGCGGTTGCGCCGCTGACAGTGGCCGCCAGGGTGACCTGGGCTTGGCCCGCCTCCATGCCGTCCAGGGTCAGGCTGGTCCAGTTGGAGCCGGTGGCCCGGACAAAGGTCTGATTTTTGCTGGTGAGGGTGGGCGTGGCGTTTTCACCGGCGGCAGTGCCGTAGCGCTTGAAGTCCGTGCCCTCCTTCAGAGTGTAGGTCTCGTTTTCCAGAATAGAGATCTGGGGCTTGAGGACGGCGATACCGTTAACCACCACCTTCAGCGTTACGTCCTTCACGCCCTCTTTCTCGCAGGAGACGGTGATGGTGGCCTCGCCGGGCGCTACGCCCACGATGTCGGCGCTCTGGGTCCGGCCTGCCTCATCGGTGTTATAGTTGGCCCGGACTACCTTCTCGTCGCTGGACTTCCAGCTGAACCGGACCCCGGCCGCGCTGCCGTCGGAGAGCCCGGCGGTGATGGGGATGCTGCCGCTGGGGTCAATGTTGGGCAGCTCCGTACCAGTGAAGCTGGCGCCCTGGACTACCAGGGTGAGGGTAGGCGGCCCGGAGGGAGGCGTAGGGTCCTCGCCGTCATCCTTGTCGTCTGTGTCCCCCGGGTCGCTTTCCTCGGTACCGGAACCGCCGCCGGAATCGCCCTCCTCCGCCAGCGCGGCGGGCGAGAGGGTTAGGACCAGCGCCAGAGCCAGCAGAAGGGACAGCCAGCGCCGCCAAGTGGTTGTTTTCATGGTGGAAACACTCCTTTTTCAGATTTCGCGGGGATAGAAGACGGGAGCGGGCGCAGCCCGCTCCCGTGGGGGTAGTTAGGGACTAGGGGTAATCGGAATGTTCGGCAGAGTGCCAAAGTTCTTGATGCTGACCGTAATGGTCTTCTCAATTTTGGCCGCGCCTGTACCGGCCTCAACCTTGATGGTGAATTCTGTACCGTTAATGATAGTCAGTACAGGCATTTTGGTTGCGTCTCCAGTAAAGGGTTTTTGGTTGCCAGCAAATGTAGCAGAATTGCCCGTGATTGTCCAGGTAACCTGCGTCTTACTCAAATTAGTTCCGAGGACCGCCTCAAGGGTTGTGCTTGCTGTTTGGCCGGAATTTGCCAAATCCCACTCAACCGCGACGGCGCTGTCAGTGCCGGTCGGGTTCGGAGTGATCGTGGTACCAGCGGTAGTGTTGGAGAATTTCACGTCCAAAGTCCCCTCCACCGTCACCTGAATCCGCTGGGTGGCGGTTTCGCCGTTCGCGAGACGCACGGTAAGGGTAACCGTGGCCGTGCCAATCCCAACCGCAGTAATGGTGGGGGTTTCAACAAATCCATCGCTGATTGTGACAACATTTTCGGGAGATACCGACCACGAATACGTGCGGGTAATAGTGTGGTCTGGCTCAGGATTCAGTGAAACCTTGGTGATGTTCGCCGCATTGTTCGTGTTATCCAGCTTAAGCGTGTAGCCGCTAGTGGAGGTGGGGCTTCCGCCCAGCGTAATATTGCTCTCCAGCAGCACAACACGGCTTTCCGGCTCCTCCAGGGGACGGCACAAGTCAGTCCACTGCTGGTAGTGGGCGGCGCCCTTGTCGCCCCAGGTCACCTCAACATAGGGTCCCTCAGCGTCCCGCTTGAACGCCACCGTCAGCCGCTCAGGGGCGGGGTCGCCGGAGCTGGAGCGGAAGAACATGGGGTCAAAGGAGATGGAACGGCCCATGGGCAGGTCCTTGATCTCCAGGGTAAAACCCCGCTGGGAAACGCCGGAGAAGGAGATGTCGCCGGACGGCGTATGCACGTAATTCGGGTTGTTGAGGTTCGCGGGGGAAATCAGCTCGTGGTCGTTGCTGTTCGGGTCGTTGCTTGTGCTGACATGAAGGATGGCGTTAAAGTTAAGCGTAATTTTTCCGTTCCAGGTGGTCATGGACGAGCCCTGAGAGAGCAGCTCCATCTCCGTAACACTGGTCAGGTCCGGGTGGGTGAGGTTCGACTTCTGGAAGCTCTCCGCCCGGAAGGACGCCACCTGGTAGCTGCCAGGAACCGCGTTGTTCTGGGCATAGGAGAGGATCACATAACGCCCGTCGCCGATCCGGTCGCTGATCGACAGGGTGTTGTTGCCGTAGTTAACCGGCGTTTGCGTGGGTCCGAAGGGGCCCCAGGACACGTTAGTCACCGGCGGTTCACCGAATCCCGGGCTGCCGTCGCGGATGAGGCCGTAGACCTTGCCGCGGCTGGGGTCGTTGGCGTAAATGTCGAAGATGGTATAGGAGCCGCCGTTCAGCTCGTTGAAAGCGGTGTAGTCGCCGTTGCGCTCCGGGAAATAGCAAGGGTCAGTGGCCCCGCTGGTTCCCGTATGGCCGCACTGGTTTTTCGCCTCTTGGTAGTTGTACCGCGTGGTCAGAGCGTCAAAAAGCGTGAACTCCGGTTTGAGATAGCACGCCGGGACCTGCTTGCCGTTCAGACGGGGGTTATCCGTGACAAACTTGCTGAAAGGTTCGTTTAGCATGGGGATTTTGACCTTGTCGGACTCCGACAGAATACGGTAGTAGCCGTTGGAGGCCACGTCCGTCTTGAATTCCACGTCGCCGCTGCCCAAGGTGTTCATCAGGATTCTTGGCTTCTGGGTCTCGGAGGTGGTGAATTGGAAGATGTATACCCGAGAGAGCTCTTGAGCCGCACCCTTGATAACAAAGTAGGCGTAGTAGGTGGTATTAGTCTCCAGCTCCTCCACTGTCTCATCAATAAGGGCCACGCTGGGGCAGTTGACGCTGCCCGTCTTGGCCCGGGAGGCCGCCGACCAGCCACTGGGATTGAAGACGTTCTGGGGGTCGGGCTGAATGAGGTGGGGCTGCTTGCCCGTGCCGTTGTAGGGAACATCCTTACGAAGGATATACCACTCCTCAATAGAGCTGGTGGTCACCTTCTGGTCCGCGTATGCGGTATCTGTGGAGGGGTCCACTGTACCGGCGGGGTCGCTGGCATCGGGTACGCCAATAGTGGTAGTGATCTCCGGACGGCCGTTTTCCAGGCCGGAGGGGTTGGCCTTACCGATGACGTAGTAGATATCTCCGGGATTGTCCAGAGCCAGGGACATGGTGACCGTAGTGTCAGTGACGGCAAAGGTGGGCGCGTCACCGGCGAACTTGGGCAGTGCAACGTTGGTAAAGAGCTGGCGCAGGTCAATGTAGTCGTAGGTAGTGCCCTCGTTGGACCACACGCCGATGGAACGTGCGCCGCTGCTCAGGCCACCTTTCTGGAAGCTCTCCCAGTCGGCGATCCGGTTCAGTGCGCCCCGGCTGAGGGTGTAGAGCTGGTTGGAGAGACCGGCGGCGACATAGTTGTGGAAATGAATCTCGCCACTCCAAGCGTCGCGGTCCGAGGAGGTGCCGATCTTCCGCAGGGTGATGACGAACTCATAGCGCAGGTTCTCGCTCAGGTTTGGCAGGGAGGGGAAGCTAGTGCCGTCGCATCCGCTGAAGTAGCCGTTGACGGATTTTCCCGCGAAGTCGCCCTTGGAGGGATTGACCACGCCGCTTTCGCCCAGGTAAATCCAGCCGTTGGCGTCGGCCTCGCTGTAGCCGTCTTTGGTGGGGAGGAGGCTCTCGCTGTAAGCCTCGGCATTGGGATTCTTGATGGGCTGGTTCTTGCTGTCCAGAATCCGGTAGTAGAGGTCGTACTCACAGGAGGTGTCGGACCAGAGCAGTACGTCGTAACAGATAGAGGGGTCTACCCGGCTGGTGGACTGGGGCACCATACGGAAGCTCAGATCCACCGTGGAGTACTCCTTCTGGATTTCGGGGACATTGGTGTTTTTGCCGTCCTCGTCCTTCTTGTATACGAGGTTGCCGTTGGCGTCCCGCCGCGTATAGGGCGCGTCCTTGGCGCCCACGCCGGGACTGGTGAGGTTCACGAGGGCAAACTCAATCTGGATCACCGGCAGGTTATGCCCATAGGACTCCGCAGAGTTGTAGTTGACGGTGCTGGGGACGATTTCGTTTTGATTGGAGGAGGTGTCGGTAAGGTTGGTGACCTCGAAGTAGTAGGTGACGCCGCTGTCCAGATTCAGACCTTCCTTGGGGAAGATGACCTGGAGCTTGCCGTCCTTCATGCTCACCTTGACCTTCTCGTAGTCGATAGCCCAGTCGTTGCCCACATCCTCGTCGCCCTTGACGGGGGACAGCTGGGGCCGTCCGGTGCTGGAGTCCAGCTGCCGGAGGATAATACTGCCCCGGATGGACTCCACCAGCTTGGCGAGGGCCTGGGGATCGGTCTTGGTCTTGCTGTAGTCCTCGTAGAGCTTCAAGAAGCTGTCGCCGCTGGCCCGCTCGGCGGTGGAGCGCACGTTCTCGCTGAACTCCAGGATGATGTCCGTGTCGCTGGTGGGCCGCTTGGTGTTGTCCTCGCCCACATACTCGGTGAAGTACTGGTGGACCTTGGGGCCGTTGGTGTCCAGGGTGTTGATGGTGAGCTTGCCCACCACCTCGGAGTAGTTTCCAGCGGTGTCCTTGGCCACGTAGTAGAGGTCATAAGCGGTCTCGGCGGTGAGGCCGGAGACAGTGAAGGTGCCATCCTTAAAGGCGGATGCCTTCACATTGCCGGATTTAAAGGCGTTCATGCCCTTCTCTACTTGGAGCTTGGCATACTCGTCGCTGAGGGAGATGGAGTTGGAGCCGGACTGGGGGTTGGGCTTGGGATAGTCCGCCCCGGCGGGCACTACCACCCAGTAGACGGTAGCGTCCTCGTCCACCTGGAAGGTCAGGCCCACGGAGGTGGCCTGCACAGTGGTGACCATGGGGCCCATGACGAACTTGGGCGGCGTCTTGTCCACGGTGGTAAAGCTCAGCTTCACGATCTCGGACTTGTTGGCGCCGTCGGCGTCCACCAGCCACAGGTACAGGTCGTAGGTCTCCAGCTCCTCCAGGGTCTGGTCGTTGACCTGGAAGACGTCCTCGGTGTTCTTGATGAGGTCCCGCACGCCGTAGCCCAGATTGCCGATAACGGCGTTGGTCTTCAGCTCCGACTCAGTGGGAGCCGCGGCGCCCTTGGGCAGCAAGGCGTAATAGAGCTTACAGCTCTTGGTAGCCATAACGGTGACCTGCGCCATGTTGTTGGTAATCAGAGAGAAGTAGGGGTAGCCCTCCGCGAAGGCGGGGACGCTGTCGTCGGGGGTGGTGAAGGCGATGACCTTGGTGGGGCTCTGGTGGCCCCGGTCGTCCACCAGCACGGCGGCCAGGTAGTAGGACCCGCCAGGGGTGAGCCCGGTGACGCTGCCGCTGACCAGCACGTCGCCCTGGGGGGACTCCACGGTGCCCTGGGCCACGGAGATGCCGCCGTAGACCGGCGGGTGGATGAGGTCCTCTGTGGCTACAGAGCCGTCGGTAATGGCGCTGACGGCCCAGTAAATGGTGCCCTTCTTATTGGTGGAGAAGACGGCGTTGATGGAGGTAGGCGCAATGTCGCTGGCCACGGGGTAGCCGGAGAGGATCATAGGATCCCGGGAGGCCTCCTCAGCGGCCAGGGAGTCCATAACCTGGTCGTGAATCACGGCGGTGATGCCGGGACGGATATAGATTTCCTCCGGCAGCATGGTGACCACGCAGCCCTCGGCGTTAACGTTCAGCTTTTTCACGTCGCCATCGCCGGTGACATAGGTGCCGATGTCCAGGTTCAGCTCCTTGACCTCCGCGCCCCGGTTGATGGTGACGGTAGCACCGGGGGCGTCCTCGTCCACGGTGAGGCTGGCCACGGTGCCCTTGGCCACCTGGACCTGGGCGTTGGGGGTCTTGATGGTGACGGTCTCAATCCGGCCCGCCAGGTCCAGCCGCGTGCCGTCCTCGCCCTCCAGGGAGATGTTCTTCAGGCCCAGGCCCTCGGGGGTGTTGTCCTCCAGATAAGCGCCGGTCCGCACGGTGGTCTGGCCGATCTCGGTGATGCCGTCGGCCCGGACAGTGACGTAGTTGTTTTGCAGGTTATCCACCAGCAGCTCGTCGGCAGTCACGTTGCGCAGCACGATACTGGCCTCGCCGCTCTCGCTCTCGCCGGAGCCGCTGGCGATGATACGGCCCAGCACGGTGACGTTCTCCAGCTTCACGCCGCCCAGGCCCACGCCGCCGGTGACGTACAGGTCGCCGCTGATGACGGTGTCCCGCAGCGTTACGCCGTCGGAAGAAATGGTGACGTTGCCGAACACGCCGCCCAGGGAGTAGTCTCCGGGCTCTTGGATGGGCGTGCCCACAATGCGGGTGACCATGGCGGCCATCTCGCCCCAGGTCAGGTCACGCTGAGGCTGAAAGGTGCCGTCGTCATAGCCGTTGACCAGGTAGTGTTCCAGGGAGGATTTGATGGTGCCCCGGGCCCAGGAGCTGATGTCACGGGCGTCGGAGAAGTCCAGAATCTCGCCCTCGGACTCCTTGAGCATCATGTTCCGGCCCAGCACGGTGGCGGCGGTCTCCCGGGTGAGGGGGTCGTTGGGGGAGACGGTGGTGTCAGAGGTGCCGTAGATGTAATTGGCGTTGTAGGCAATGCCCACGTCGTCATAGAACCAGTCCGTAACCGCCACGTCCTCAAAGGGGGTGGGGCCGGTCTTGGTGTAGCCGTAGGCCCGGTTCATAATGGCCATGAAGTCGGCCCGGGTCAGCATGGTGTCGGGATTTTCGGTCTGGTCGGACCGGATGAAACCCCACTCGGCCATCTGCTCCAGATAGGAGTCCGCCCAGTGGGCCATGGCCGGCCCGGAGAAGAGGGGGAATCCGGGGAAGAGGCCCAGCGTCAGCGCGAAGGCCAGCAGAAGGGCCAGCGCACGGGAGCGCCAAGGGCGGTGCGCCGGGGTGTTGGTGTGCTGCATGAGAAGATGCTCCTTTCTTTACAGTCCCCGGAGGAGGCGGGCCCGCTCCGGGAAGCTTTCCTGCGGAAGCCGCTGGAAAACAGGTTCACTATTTCGCGCCTGCCGGCGCGATCCGCTTCAGGGCTTTCTTACCACGTCCTACTTGTATACTAAAAACCGCCTTGCGGATCAGGAACTCCTGATCCGGAATCAAGTCCACGAACCTGGCGGCGTACAGCGGCACAGGCTCCTGGGAGGAAAGAGGGCGGAGAACGCGAAAATGGAGCAGCAGCGGCTCGTCCGTCACCGGCAGCACCATCTCGGCCACCTCTCCGGTCTCCAGCGGCTGCATGGTGTGGAAGGCGACGCCGCCGCAGCTGAGGTCGTGGCCCATGACGGCCCGCTGGCCACGCCAGGTGCCGGAGATGGGGTAGATGACGCTCTGGAAATCCGTATTCACCCGGAGGTTCTCCCGGGCCTGGGCGCCCAGGTCCTCAGTGGGGTGGACCACCAGCCGGTTCCCCCGCTGGCGGGTGATGAGTCCGCGGCGGGCGGGGGCGTTGTCCTCCAGACCGATGAGCTGGATGTCGCTGCAATCCATAAAGTCGTCGGGGTCCTCCTGGAGAACGCGCAATTGGAGGACATCCCCCCAGGGCGGCGACTCCAGCACCGCCTGGCAGAGGGGCGTCCCCTGGCTGTCCAGTATGAGGTAGAGATATTCCATCAGGCTCCTCCTTTCTTGGCCGCGGCGGGCTTCACTGCGGTTTGGGCGGCGGCCCGGGCCTGGGCGTCCAGCTCCTCCCGCTCCCGCCGGGCCTTATCCGGGTCGTTGGGGTCGAAATTGAGAAAATAGACATAAATTTCCACAATGGCCCGGTACAGGGAGTCCGGGATCTCCTGGCCCAGAGAGAGCTGGGAGAGCATGGTGGCCAGGGAGCTGTCCTCGTAGACGGGCACGCCGTTCTCGGCGGCCACCTCCACGATTTTCTCCGCCAGATACCCCATGCCGGAGGCCACCACCACCGGCGCGCCCGAGCCGTCGTAGCGCAGGGCCACGGCCCGGCCGGCCGCTCCGGGGGTCTGATCACGCTTTGACATCGATACCCGTCCCTCCTTGGAAGATTTTGGGGAATACGCTAGAGATGGTCAGGGGCTGTTCCATGGCCTGGACCTGAATAGAGTTGGGGCTCAGGCCGTTTTCGGAGAGGATTCTGGTGAGCTCTGTCTGTACAATAGAGGAGAAGGGGGCCACCGCCTGGGGGCAGAACAGCTGCAAATCCACGCTCTCCCCTTGGCAGGCCATCACCATGTCGAAGAAGCCCAGGTCCTGGATGTCGATTTTAAAGAGGAACCGGATGGTGTTGTCCCTGCTGCCCTTGCCCTTTTTCAGGTTTTCTTCCTCGTCGGGGTCCACCCACAGCTCGCTGAACATCATCCGGTTATTCCACTCCAGGGGGATAATCATGTGGTTGAGGCCCATATACACGCTCTGGTTGACAAGGAAAGCGGAGACGATGTTGCGGAAGGAGTCCTGGGCCTCGGCCCCGGCTCCGCCCCGCAGGGCCCGCTGGGCGGTCTTCACCAGATGGTCGGCGAACTGGGTTTTCTCAGGGGTTTTGGCGGGGGCGCTGTTGAGGAGAAGCTTGATGAGGGCGTCGTCCTTCAAGTCCCCCAGCCGGTCCCGAATGGCGGTGTGGGCCTTGAGCTGGTGGAAGGAATGCAAAAGCCCCTCCTCGGAGCTGTTTTCATACCGGGCCACATCCAGGGCCAGCATGGAGATGAGGGTCCGGGAGATGCCCATGTCGTTGGTGCGGGAGGTGTAGTTCGCCAGGAAGGGCAAAATGGTGTTTTGCAAGAGCTTGAGGGCCCCGGGCCGGTCGCCGCTGTTGAGCTTGCCCTCCAGCTCCGCCGCCATGGGCAGCACCTGGTTGCCGAAGCTGGCGGGGATCGACCGGGTCAGCCGGGTGAGGGTGCGCAGCAGGTTGCCCTGGATGTGGGGGGTGGAGGAGTAGTCGCTGTAGCGCTTGAGGAACTGGAGGATGCTGCCGCGCAGCACCTCGGACTGGCTGTTGCCAAAGGCCTCCCGTAGAATGTTGAAGAGGGGGCCGGTGAAGCGGCTGCCAGTGTCCATCTGGTTTTTAAAAAAAGCGTGCAGCTGCTGGCCATCCTCCATTTTCAGCATCTCCAGCAGGGTGGCCATGTCCAGGGCCATGCCCTCCCCCATGCCGGAGGCCACCACCGTCCCCTGCCAGGAGCGCAGCAGCTGGTTCATGGACTCCATGAGGCCGGGGGTGTCGCTGAGCCGCTGGAGGAAATTGAAGAAATTGGAGTCGTAGCGCAGCAGGCGGTCGCTGGTGGCGGCGTCGCCGGTGTCCTGCTGCTCCGTGCGGTTGTCCGGACGGCTGACCCGGTTGAGGTCCGGCACGTTTTGCAGGCGCGGGTCGTTGGGGACGTTCAGCAGGTTCTGGTTGATATTTGCGTTGTCTAGCCCGGATACGGGGTTGGTCACGCCAAGCAGATCAGGCATTGGGGACCCTCCATTCAATAAAAGTTGGTTGATGTCTTATTTTTTTGTCCGGTCCTGCCGATATCCCATTTGATAAAGCTAATGCGGGGGCATTCTGCCCTTTTGGGCCGCCCGCCGCTTGCATACCAAAACTTAAGAATGAGGTGCGTTATTATGGGCAGTGGCAACGACAGCATCCTGGATATGTATCTGTATGAGACAAATACGCTTCTTGAACAGTTGGACGGCATCCTGCTGGCGTCCGAACAGGCGGACACCTTCTCTCAGGACAGCGTCAACGAGATTTTCCGGATTATGCATACGGTCAAGGGATCCTCGGCCATGATGGAGTTCAACTCCCTTATGACCATCGCCCACCGCATTGAGGACCTGTTCTTTATCATCCGGGAAAAGACCATCGACGTCGTGCCGGAATCTCTCCGGCCGGAGCTGTTCGACATGATTTTCCAGGCGGTGGACTTCTTCCGGGGCGAGATCGAGAAGGTGGAAAACGGCGACCCGCTCTCCACTTCTATCGACAGTATTGTGGACAAAATTAATAGTCTCATTGATAAAATTCAGTCCGGCGGCGGCGCGGGAGGGGGGCAGCCCGCTGAGGCCGGTGAGAGCGGCGCCGCTCCCGAGCCGGAGGCGGGGCCTGCCCCAGCGCCTGCGGACAAGGCGTATCCCTTCGGCATCCACGTGTTCTTCGACGAGGGCAGCGGCATGGAGAACCTGCGGGCTTTCATGCTCCTCAACGGAGTGCGGGACTATTGTTCCGACTTTGTCAGCTTCCCGGAGAACGTGGAAAACGACGCCTCCACCTCCGACGTTATCGCCGACCAGGGCTTTCTGGTGTGGTTTAAGAACAAGGAGGAGCGGGACGCCTCCATTGAGGCGGTGAAGAACGCCGGCAGCGTGCGTTCCTACCAGCCGGTGGACGCCAAGGAGGAGGCCCCCAAGGAGGAGC
>CATIYU010000152.1 GCA_949739085.1 uncultured Eubacteriales bacterium
GCGCCGCAGGCTTTTATTCAGGCGGATATGTTCCCGCCCGTTACAGCCTCCTCCACCGCCCTTGTTGGATTTCGCACAGCGGCGGTATCTCCCGATCTTCGCTTGGTGATCACATCGCCTGATGGAACTGCCTGGGAGCCGTTTATTGCCCAAAATACCAACGCAATCTTTGCGGAGTATCTCTTCTCCTCGCCCGGACTCTACCGGGTGGACTGTACCGCCGCTGGAGAAACCGGCACAGCGCATAGCTTTACGTTCTTTATCCGCTGTTATGAGCCGCCCACAGTTCCCGTTCCCGACACCCCCCAGGAGTTTGAAATCGACGGCTGGGACGACGCTCCGGATTGGCTGTTTTCCTGACGGAAAAATCAGGAGCATCCCAGCAGACATCAACAAAAGGTCCACCGGAATTGATAGATTCCGGTGGACCTTTTCGCGAGCTGTTTATTGCTTAGCAAACTGCTTGACGGCATCCAAGTGCATCCTGACGATTTTTTCTCTGTCTGCCGCCATAGCAATCCGGCAGACGGCGGTGTCCGCCGCGCAGTCAAAGCTGACAACCGTGGCTCCCCGGCTGTACCGGCCATGGAGCTCTATATCCACCACTGCCGGTCTCAGCGAGGCAGCACTCTCGTCCAGCAGCCACGCCACCGGCAGACTGTCGTGGAGTACCGCTCCCGGCCAGTTGGCGAGCTGCCGGTAGATATCCGCATAGGGCTGCAAGCAGCTTCTCAAAAACCGCCCCACCGTATCGCCAAGGCGTTCCAGCTCTTCCCGCTTCTCATCGGTGATATATACCCCCATCGTCGCGTCCAGGCCGAATACAACCTTCCGCACACGGCTGCGAAAAACGATCGCCGCCGCCTCCGGATCATGGCCGATGTTGGCCTCCACACTGAAGGCCATATTTCCGCCGAAAGCCGCGCCGCCCATCAGCGCAATCTGCTCAATCCGGTCCGCCAGATCGGGATAACTCACCAGAAATGCCGCCACATTCGTCAGAGGACCGGTCGCCGCGATAGTCACCTTTTCCGGTGCCTCCCGGATCGCCTTCGCCATCAGGTCAGGGGCTGTCAGGGTGCTTGCCCTCCTGACCGGCTCCGGCAGGGTGCTTCCGGCATTGCCCAGGCCGTCCCTGCCATGGATCAGCGGACCGAGGCCCTCAGAGTAGTCCAGCGGCGTCTCCAGCATCGGGCGGACAGCGCCCCGGCCCACCGGTACGTCCAGCCCCAAAAGCTCGCTGACCTTCAAGGTATTGTATGTTGTGACATCCACGTCGTTGTTCCCGAAGGTGCAGGTCAGCGCCAGAATCTCCAGCTCTGGGTGCGCCGCCGCCAGCATGAGGGCCATACTGTCGTCAACGCCGGTATCCACATCCATGATGATATATTTTTTCCTCATGCTCTCAGCCCTCCCCCACAGCGGCCCAGAAGCGCCGCCAGCGCATTGGAATCCACTTTTTCCGCCAGATGGACATTCGTTTTTCCGGATATCCCCAGCCGGTCAATAATGGACTGCCCCGCCGTTTTCCCTCCCGTTGTCTCGCACACCATATAGACATCCCGGCAGGAGACTATCTCCGGGGAGATTGCAGCAGCAGCGGCCAGGGCCGTATACGCGTCCACACCATCGGACTGCGCTATCGTGTTTAAAGCGGTGCGGCAGCAGTCCAAGTCCACCACCACAATGTCACGGAAACCGGCCTCCAGCACTATCTGCGCGGCATGGGGGTCCTGGTAGAAGTTCTTCTCCGCCAGAGGGGCGGCATCACCTACCGTCGCCGCCCCACCCCGGATGATCAGCCGCTTGACCAGCCCGGCCATATCCGGGTGCTTCAGAACCGCAATGGCGATATTGGTCAGTGGTCCCGCCGCAATCAGCTCCAGCTCTCCCGGATGGTCCGCCGCCGTATTGTAGATAAAATCCCAGGCATATCCCGCGGCGAAAGGCACTCTCCCAGCGGTGTCCGTCTGGGCAGGTTCTGGCGTCAGAAGGGGTTTAGCCGCCCCTTGGTAGACCGGCCAAGCCGCTCCAGACCACCGGGAGAGGTCCTCCGGCGGCGTCTCGCCGTGTACGGCGGTAATCCCCATCAAATGATATTTTTCGCTGGCCTCCAGCATTTCAATACATGGCACAGCATCATTTCGGAGGACGCAGTCCATAATCAAAGGTATTTTTTTCATTGTCCACTCCTTTCCGGCGGCACGGATTCCACCTGCCGCCGCGTCCACAAGGTCACTATGATTTTTGGCGGCATCGGTGCTCAGGAATGCCGGAAAATCGTAAAGGTAATCAGCTCCGTATTATAGCAGGCAGTTCCATAAATGGCCGGCCGGTTGTTCTGATCAAAGCCGCAGCCCGACAGGACCAGTACAGAGCGGCAGGGAAACTGCTCCACCGCTGGGAGCTCTTCACAAAGCTCCTGACATGTGCGCGTCGTGATCTCCAGCTTATCCCGCAGGATGATCCTGCCCCCACTGGTGTGAAGCAGTTCAAAATTGGAGTGCCGGGACCACTCGATGTCCTCCGGCACGGCTGAAAAAACCACCTCCGGAATCTGCGCAACAGACAGAATAGCAGGAATGCCGTCGGCGCGGTAGAGCTTTTCCACCCGGACAATATTTTCCTCCCGGCCTGTTTGAAAGAGGTCCGCTCTGGTATGAGCAACAGACAGGACCTCCATAGATGCCCTATGGCCGCTGCGCCGGATGATCTCACCAAAAGCCTGCATCCGGTTTAAATCCACCTGGATGTGGAGGGCGGCGGGGTTGACAAAGGTCCCCTTTCCATGCAGGCGGAGCAGCAGGCCGCTGTACTCCAGCTCATCCAGCGCCCTTCGGAGGGTTACGCGGCTGACCCCCAGCCCGGCGGCCAGCTCCACCTCCGGCGGCAGCTTGGTGGAGATGCCCGGATCCATCTCCAAAATATATTGGTACAGGGCCTCCTTCGCGTCACCCGCTAAATTTTTCCGCAGGATTGGTTTCATACCGGCTCCTTCTGCTATAAGTTCATATGGTATTACCTATTTTACCAGTGATTATCACTATTGTCAAGCGGGTACATTGCCAGCATGGAAAAATGCCCCGCCCAGAAGGGCGGGACATCTCTGTACCTTATCCTCTCGGAATCAGCAGCATCCGGTCCGTTGGGATCTGCTCCTCATCCGGTATCTCGTTGACCTCCAGGATGGATTTGCAGGTGGTGCGGTACTGCTTCGCCACCGTCCACAGCGTCTCCTCCCGCCCAATCTTCCGCAGAATCAGGGAGGGCCGGGGACCGGCGTCCCGCTCCCCTTCCTCGTCTGTCTCTCCGCCGCTGACGCAGATGTGCCTGTTTCTCCGGCAGGTGTCCACAGTGCACTCCACCGGGAAGCGCAGCTCCACGCCGTCGGGCATGATGCTGGCCATCACATCCCCCCAGCAGACAGCCTCCGCCGCCGCCTGGCAGCCGCCGGGCAGATCCGCCGGGCAGGTTGTGTGAAACTCCCCCCGAACGCTGTGGAGGGTGTCGTTCTCGTCCATATACAGGCACCGGGCCCAGACGGGGATCTCCAGCGTCAGATCCCCCGCCTCCCCGCTGAGCTGGACCCCGCCGCAGCGGACCTCCGTGTCCACCACCGCCTTCACCGGCGTACCGGTCTCCAGCAGCTCCCGGACATTCTGGCGGCGGGTGTGGCGCTGGCTGTCCTCCGCCAGCTGGAACTCGGTGAGCTCGCAGTGTACCGGGGCGGCGGTGCTGTAGAGGTCCGCCAGGAAGGAGACCTCCTCGTTTCGGAACAGCGTCACCCGGGCCCGCAGGAGCAGATCCACCGTCAGCAC
>CATIYU010000153.1 GCA_949739085.1 uncultured Eubacteriales bacterium
GCTGGCGCTCTATCTGATGCTGTTTCTGGCAGCAGGGCTTGCAGGAGGTTTCATCCTCGCCTGGAAAAGCATCGAGTATCAGTATATGGGCGCTCTGGCATGTTTCACCGTGGTGTTTACTCCGGTGGGTACGGCAATCGGTATTGTGCTGAACAGTATCGTACATAAGAGTGATCATGAGAACAGAAGCGCTGACGGTGAGGGAATTAAGTTCGCTGCTGCAAAAGCGGCAGGATTTATAAACGCGGATGATAGGGTCGAAGAAAGCCCTGCAATCTGAGAGGAGGAATAACTATGAATATGGATTGGATGCAGCTCGTTGTCTCCATTCTCGCTGGTCTGGCAACCGCTATTCCCCTGGCTATTAAGCTGGTGGAGTATGTCCAGAAAGCCGTGAGGGAGAAGAACTGGGGCGAGATGCTAAAAATGGTCATGAAGTATATGGAAACTGCCGAGGAGAAGTTCGACAATGGCGCAGACCGTAAGGAGTGGGTGTTGGCTATGGTCAAAGCATCCTCTGAGACGGTCAACTACGACATCGACATGTCGGTTATCAGTAAGCTCATCGACGACCTGTGTGACATGAGCAAATCGGTCAATGCGCCTATGGAGAAGGCAGGTGAATAAGCTATGAGTATTCAGGAGATTGTTGCAGGTAGCAGCGGAGCTCTGCTCGTTCTGATGACTCTAGTTCAGATTGCGCCCATCAATGTGAACCCGTGGTCTGTTATCGGTCGTGGATGTAAGAAGATCATGTCCTCTATTGGGTCTGCTATACATGGAGACATCATTGGAAAACTGGATAAACTCCAAGAAATGCAAACGGAGACAAAGAGTCGTCTTGATGGCCATATCTATACTGACGACGAGCGCAATGCAGATTTGCACAGAGTTCAGATCCTGCGCTTTAACCGTGAGCTGCTTCAGGATTTGCCACATACGCAGGAGGATTTCATCGAAGCCCTTTCGGAGATTGACTTCTATGAGCGCTATTGCCGGGCGCACGAAGAGTACGAGAACAATAGAGCCGTATTGGCAATAGAGAATATCAAACGCGCTTATCTTAAATGGCTGGGGAGGCATGAAGGGCACGAAGCATAATTGTACTATGGGGAGCTGGTCTTTTGACTTGCTCCCCATTTTTTTGGCACGCTCAACTCGCACCGCTCTTCAAGAGCGTTGTCAGTTCAACGAACCTAGTATATTTACCAGATGTACGATATTGGTATGCTGCAGTTTATACAAAATTGAGTGGTCACGCAGTGCATTCATTTTGTTTTTTGTCTTTTTGTTACTCACACATGGGGGGCGGTGCCGTCCACCACGGCGCAGCGAATGCGGGGAATGGAGACGCCGTCCAGACTGCCCGGGTCCCCGGAGCAGTAGAGGTACTCCACCTGCTCCCCGCGGGCCTCCATGGCCTTTCCGAGCCGCCGCATCATGGTGGATTTGCCCACGCCGGGACCGCCCTTGAGCACCAGCAGGTCATAGTGGTTCTCCGGCGCGCAGAAGCGGCCAAACAGATTTTGAAATCCCAGTCCGCTGTTGGCGCCCAGGAAAAAATGGGTTGCGTTTGTCATGAGCTTTCCTCCCGTTTCTGGTTTCTCTCTCCAGAATATGCGCCGGAAGGGGGCGTTGACAGTCCGTTGGGCTGCTTTTTGCGCAAAAGCGGAGGGCCGGGAATGTTCCCGGCCCTCCTGGGCAGTCAGCAGAGAAGGGGCTGAAGCTGCCGTCCCTCCAGCGCCATGCGGACGGTCTCCCCGATGAGGGAGAAATCCGCCATCAGGGAGCAGGGCTTCTCCAGGGGGTCATCCTGGCGGAAGGGGACAAAGAAGTAATTTTTCCGCACCAGCAGCTCCCCCAGGTTCCTGGCCGCGCCGCTGAGGCCGTCGTTGGAGGCGATAGCAATCACCACCGGGCGGTCGTTGCGCAGATGGGCCTTGGCGGCCATGGTCACCGCAGTGTCGGTAATCCCCGCCGCCAGCTTGCCCAGCGTGTTGCCCGTGCAGGGGGCGATTACCAGCACGTCCAGCAGCTTTTTGGGCCCGATGGGTTCCGCCTGGCTGATGCTGGCGGCGGCGGTATGTCCTGTCAGCCGCTCCACAGCGGCGAGGAAGTCCCCGGCTGTGCCGAAGCGGGTGTCCGTCCGCTGGCAGGCCTCGGAGACGATGGGGAGCACGGTTTCGTACTCCCCGCACAAGTTCTCCAACTCCTCCAGCACCCGCTTGTGGGTGCAGAAGGAGCCGCATAGTGCAAATCCCACTCGCTCTTTTCTCAAATGGGCTCACCTCGTTCTTCCAATATGGGATACACGCTGTCCCGGATAGCCGCGGCGGCGCTGCGGCGGGCCACCTTGCCGGGCAGCCCCGGCGCGCAGAGCACCCGGCGTCCCACCCGCTTGGCGGCGTCCAGGTCTATGCCGCCGGGGGCGGAGGCCAGCTCCACCAGCACGCAGTCCGCCTTTGTCTCCCGGAGACGGCGTTCGTCAAAGAGGAGGGCGGGCACGGTGTTAAAGATAAGGTCAAACCGGCCCAGGCCGCCCTGTAGGCTGTGGGAGCGCATGGCGTGGTAGCCGCAGGCGCCGGCCCAGGCCAGGTCGCCGTACTTCCTGGCGGAGACGGAGACCTCCGCGCCCAGTGCGCTCAGGCGGCTGGCCAGGAGCTTGCCAACGCGGCCGAAGCCCGCCACCAGGCATTGGCTCTTGTGGATGGTGCTCTCTGTGGCCTCCATGGCCAGCTGGATGGCCCCCTCCGCCGTGGGTACGGCGTTGGCGGTCTGGGTCTCCTCCCGGCTGTAGTAGTCCAGCAGGGTGAGGCCGAAGCGGTCCGCCAGGCGCGCCGCCAGTTCCCCGGTCATTCCGCCCAGCGGCAGCTGGGCAGGACGCAGCCGGGGCCAGAGCTGGTCCGCCGCCAGCTCCGTGTCTGTCAGCGGCAGATTCAGGTTTGCCGCCCGGCATACCGGCAGCGGCAGGATCAGGAGCTCCGCCTCCAGGGCCTGGTTCAGCGGCACGCCGTTGGGTGCGCCGCCCTGCTCCAGGGCCCAGGACGCCGCGTCCAGGCCGTCCTCCAGCAGCAGACGGGTCAGCCACACCTGGCGCATGTCGCCGCCCAGTACGGCGATGGTTCGTCTCATACAAAATCCCCCCTCTGCACCAGTGTATGCGGCGGAGAGAAAAGAGGAACCGCGCCCCGGGGCAAATCCCCGGAACGCGGCTCCCCGCAAAGCGCTGCGGCGGCGTTAATATTTTTGAATATCGTCCAGATCCAGAATGAAGACCGCCACGCCTCCCACGCTGACCTGTACAGGCATCATGGGGATGGAGGGGGTAGGTCCGCCGGCGGACATGGAAAGGTTGGAATAGGTCATCTGCTGCCGCCGGCCCGCGCACTGTTTGAGGATGTCCAGCACAGCCTGAAGCTGGGCCTCCTCCACACCGATCATCAGCGTCATGCTCTGCTTTTTCAAAAAGCCGCCCGTGGAGCTGAGGATGGTGGCAAAGAAGCCGTTGCGGTTCAGGTCGTCCACGGTATCGGCATAGTCATCGCCCTGGATGACCGCCAGCACCAGCTTTTTCTTGGTTTTCTCCTTATCCATGTGATCACCTCTCCTTTCAGGATGGATCCGCAGATCTCTACCCCTATTATACCATTTACCGCTGTATTTGCAAGCGGAAATTTTCCGATTGGTGGCAGATTTTTCCAACCCGCCCCTCTTCCGCCTGTTTACAGGGCTTTCAGGAGCCCGGTGGCCTCGTTGAACTCGCAGATCAGGGCGTCCAGCTCCGCCGCCTGGGCGTGGACAGCGTCCCAAGTGCCCTTGACGTCGTACCACAGGGCGTTGAGGTCCGCCACGTCCCGGGCCTGCTGCTCTACCCACGTGTAGTATTTCAGGTTGTGTACCCGCTTGCGGTCCAAATATGTCAGCTCCATCATGCTGTCGGTCTTCATCCCCAGCATATGCAGGCCGTGGTCCAGGGCCGCTTCGCGGACGCTGTAGGCCCCGTGGGCGTCGTTCAGACCGGTAATGCGGCTCTGGTACATGGCGGCGGAGTCGGTGAGGACCGTCACCACCACGTCGCTCTCCGTCAGCTCGTAGTATTTGGCCATCTTAACGCAGCAGAGGACGTTGGCGATGCCGCTGATGCCCAGCCAGGTGAGCTGTTCAATGAGGCCGTCCTCCAGACCCAGCTCCTCCCGGAGGTAGGCCGCGCCCTGGGGCGTATTGAAGAGGCGAAGGAGCCGCTGGCTGTCCTCGTCGTCAATGGCGATGGCCATGTCCGTGTTCTTGACGTTGTGAATCCAGGGGATGTGTTTATCGCCGATGCCCTCGATGCGGTGCCCGCCGAAGCCGTTCTCCAGAATCGTGGGGCACTGGAGGGCCTCGCCCACCGCCAGCTTCATCCCGGGGTAGCGCTCCTTGAGGAGGTCGCCCGCGCTCATGGTACCGGCGGAGCCGGAGGTGAAGCAGGCCCCCGCCAGCACGTCGCCGGGGCGCTTTACCGCCTCGAATAGGTCCGCCAGGGCCCGGCCGGTGACGTTGTAGTGCCACAGGGGGTTGCCCATCTCCTCAAACTGGTTGAAAATCATCATGGAGGGGTCCTGCCGGAGCTCCCAGGTCTTGTCGAAGATCTCCTTGACGTTGCTCTCGCAGCCGGGGGTAGCGATGACCTGCCCCGCGATCTGGCTGAGCCAGTCGAAGCGCTCCTTGCTCATCTCGGCGGGGAGGATGGCCACGCTGTCGCAGGCCAGCAGCTTGCTGTTGAAAGCGCCGCCCCGGCAGTAGTTGCCGGTGGAGGGCCAGACGGCGTGGTGGCGGGTGGCGTCGAACTGCCCGGTGACCAGCCGGGGGACCAGACAGCCGAAGCTTGCCCCCACCTTGTGGCAGCCGGTGGGGAACCACTTCCCCGCCATGGCCACGATGCGGCAGGGCACGCCCGAGAGCTTAGACGGAATCTCCACATAGTTGGGGACCTTCTGGAAGAGGCCGCCGGACTCCCTGGCCTCGTTTTTCCAGGTGATGCGGAAGAGGTTGAGGGGATTGACGTCCCAAAGGCCCACGGTCCTCAGCTTTTCCTGGATTTTTTCCGGGATGGTTCCGGGGTCCTCCATCTGGGCGAAGGTGGGGATAATGACGTTGTTTTCCCGGGCCTTCTCAATGTTGTGCCGCAGGCCCTCCCGGCAGATGGTCAGGTCAATCTTGCTCATGGTGCTTTTCCTCCTGTTTCGAGTCGATATAGGAATACAGCGTATATTTGGAGATGCCGAAGTACTGGGCCACCTTGCCGGTGGATTTGGTAATCAGGAACGCCCCGTGCTGGTTGAGGAACTGGATGGCCTTCATCTTGTCGTCCTTGTTCATCAGCGCCACAGGCTTGCCGGTGAGGGCAACGCTCTCCTCAATGAGGCCGTCCAGAAGGTCGTTGACGTTGAGGACAGTGATGCGCTCAGCCTGGGCGGCGGGGGCCTCGGCGCGGACGAGGGAGCCGATGGCGCTCTCCGCCATGAGCAGCGGGGAGATATCGAAGTTGATGGAGAGAATGGCGGTGACCTTGCCCTTGGCGTTGCGGATATAGACGGTGGAGGACTTGAGGATTTTGCCGCCGGGGGTGCGGGTGAGGTAGGCCAGGTGGTCCTCCGGGTCCGGGTCATTGTGGAGCAGCTGCTCCACCACCACGCTGGAGGGGCCGTCGCCCGCCTGGCGTCCGGTGACGTGGCCGTTCTCGATATAGGCGATGGAGGGCTCTCCGCTGTGGGAGGACAGGTCGTGGACGGCAACCTCGCAGTTGGGGCCGAACTGGGCCGCCAGTGCGGACGCGATCTGCTGCAATACCTGCTTCTGGTGTTTATCCAGCCATACCACCCCCCTTCAAAAAAGCCGGTTCTCTCCCGCCTGTATCTCCACTATAACAGTATTCCAGCCGGATTGCAAGCACTTTCCTGAAAAATTTTTAGGTTTTCAAAAATTTTGTTTGACATACGGATTTTCTGTGATATGATAGAAGTACCATGGACCGCAGGAAGGTCCGCAACCGAACAACGCCTTGCGATGGAGGAACATGCTATGGATTTTGCAGCGATTAAGAGAGCCGCCGGAGAGTATGAGGCGGACATGACCAGGTTCCTGCGGGATTTAATTGCGATTCCCAGCGAGAGCTGCGGAGAGGAGGGCGTCATTAAGCGCACCATTCTGGAGATGGAGCGGCTGGGGTTCGACCGGGCGGAGATCGACCCGGAGGGGAACGCCCTGGGCTGGATGGGGTCCGGCAGCAGGATCATCGCCTTTGACGGGCACATCGACACCGTGGGCGTGGGAAACCGGAACAACTGGGAGCAGGACCCCTACAAGGGCTACGAGACAGCGGACGTCATCTACGGACGGGGCGGCTCAGACCAGGAGGGCGGCGTGGTGTCCGCCGTGTATGGGGCCAAGATCATGAAGGACCTGGGCCTCATCCCCGAGGGGTACAAAATCCTGGTGACGGCCACGGTGCAGGAGGAGGACTGCGACGGCCTGTGCTGGCAGTACATCCACCAGGAGGACGGCATTACCCCGGAGTTTGTGGTCTCCACGGAGCCCACGGCCGGCGGCATCTACCGGGGCCACCGGGGCCGGATGGAGATTCGGGTAGACGTCAAGGGTGTCAGCTGCCATGGGTCCGCCCCGGAGCGGGGGGACAACGCCATCTATAAAATGGCGGACATCATCCAGGACATCCGGGCCCTCAACGAGAACGGGGAGGAGGACGAGATCAAGGGCCTCGTCAAGATGCTCAGCCCCCAGTATAACCCCGAGCACTATGAGGACGCCCGCTTCCTGGGCCGGGGGACCTGCGCGGTGAGCCAGATTTTCTACACCCCCCCCAGCCGGTGCGCGGTGGCGGACAGCTGCGCGGTATCTGTAGACCGGCGGATGACCGCCGGGGAGACCTGGGAGAGCTGCCTGGAGGAGATCCGGGCGCTGCCGTCGGTAAAAAAGTATGGCGGCGATGTAACGGTCAGCATGTATACATACGACCGGCCCTCCTGGACCGGCCTTAAGTACGAGACGGAGTGCTACTTCCC
>CATIYU010000154.1 GCA_949739085.1 uncultured Eubacteriales bacterium
CACAGGCATCTCCGAGGGCGCCCGGACGGGCCTGCACTCCATCGTGGTGGGCGTGCTGTTCCTGCTGGCCTGCCTGCTGGCCCCTGTGGCGGGCATCATCCCCTCCGCCGCCCCCGCCCCGGCCCTCATCATCGTGGGCGTGCTGATGCTCAAGGGCGCGGCCAGCATCGACTGGAATGATCTGGAGTGCGCCATTCCGGCTTTCCTGACCATCTCCATGATGCCCTTCGCCTACTCCATTTCCGACGGCATTGGCTTCGGCTTCATCAGCTACAGCGTCATCAAGCTGGCCCGGGGCAAGGCCAAGGAGGTCCCCGTGCTGGTGTATGTCATCGCCATCCTGTTTATCCTGAAATATATCCTCACCAGCATCTAAGAATCTTCTCTGACTATGCGCCTCCCCCGGTTGGGGGAGGCGCGCTTTTTTTGCCCCGCCCCTCGGATAAAACCTGTCCCGCCTGCTCATACTACCGCCAAACGGACATTTGCGGAGGAACAAAATGGAGCAGCTAACCAAGGATCTCAGCCAAAACCAGCAGGCCCTGGACACCCTTCTGGGGGTGGGCCGTAACTTTGACGTCATCAACCGCGACATCTATATCGGAGACCGCAAGGGCCGCCTCTATGTCATCGACGGCTACGGCGACGACGGCGTCATTGAGCGGATCACCTCTTTCCTGCTGGGCCAGGGCGCGGCCCTGGCGGAGGGCGGGGCGGTGACGGATATGCAGTCCTTTATCGACCGCTGCGTCACCTTCAGCGAGGTGGACTGCGAAAACAGCCTGGAGAACATCCTCACCGGTGCCTTTCTCGGCAAGACCATCCTCCTGCTGGAGGGCTACGACCACTGCGCCATGATCGACGCGAAGAAATTTCCCGGCAGAAGCGTGGAGGAGCCCTCCGACGGCAAGGTCCTCCGGGGCAGCCACGACGGCTTTACCGAGACCATGGTGCAGAACACCGCCCTCCTGCGCCGCCGCATCCGGGACCCCCAGTTCACCCTGGAGAACCACAAGGTGGGGGGCCGCAGCCGCACGGACGTGGTGCTGGCCTACATGGACAACCAGGTAAACCGGGCCGACCTGGAGAAATTGCGCCAGAAACTGGAGCGCATCGACGTGGGGTCCATCGCCATGAGCCAGGAGAGCGTGGCGGAGGCCATCGTCAAGCCCCAGTGGTACAACCCTTTCCCCAAGGTCCGCTACACCGAGCGGCCCGATACCGCTACAGCTTGTATTATGGAGGGAGATATTGTCCTTTTAGTTGACAATTCGCCGTCGGTGATGTTGCTGCCTACCTCTATTTTCGACTTCATGGAGGAGGCCAACGACTACTACTTCCCGCCCCTGGTGGGCACCTATCTGCGCTATCTGCGGATTATTGTCATGCTGCTGGCCCTGTTCATCACCCCGGTTTGGTACCTGCTGGTAAAGGATGCGGGCCGGGTGCCGGAGTACCTGCAATTCATCGTGCCGGAGGAGCCGGGCAGCGTGCCGCTGCTGATCCAGCTGCTGCTGCTGGACTTCGTGGTGGACCTTCTCAAGCTGGCCAGCCTCAACACCCCAGACGCCCTCAGCAACTCCTTTAGTATGTTGGGCGCGCTGATTCTGGGGGATTTCGCGGTGCAGGCCCGGTGGCTGGTGCCGGAGGTGCTGGTATATATGGCGTTTGTGGCTATCGCAAACTTCGCCCAGCCCAGCTTTGAGCTGGGCTACGCCCTGAAGCTGACCCGGATGCTGTTCCTCATCCTGGTAGCCATCTTCGACGTCTGGGGTCTGGTCGCAGGCACCGTGGGGCTCATTCTGCTGCTGCTGAGCACCAAGCCCATTTTGGGCAGGGGGTACCTCTACCCCGTCTTTCCCTTTAACGCAAAGGCTCTGGGGCGGCTTCTGGTCCGCCAGCCCATCAGCAAGAAAAACTCATAAGAAGAGGGCCCCGCTCCCGCGAGCAGGGCCCTCTCCCTATGTCTACGCCTCCACAAAATGGACCTTGGAATTCTTACAATCGTCCCGTGGTACATCCGGAAAATGACCGGCAGGTTTTGGGGGACGCCATTACTCCTCGCAGGAGTAGTGGTATCTCATCCTCAGCCGCCTCATAGCGCCGCCTTGCGGGGAAAAGACCTTTGTGAATCTTTTCAAAATAGGCCCTTCTGCTTCAAGCGCGGGGAAATACATAGTCCACCGCCCGAAAGAAGTCCTCTCTGCCGTACAGGATGTTCACCGCCTCCAGCAGGGCGTTGGCGGTCATGCGCTCCGGGAGCCCCAGTGTCTTCAACAGCAGTCCGCGCTTTGCCGCGCTGTCCGGTCCGCCGGTGAGCCCCAGCTGATAGAAATCCGCCTTGGTCACCGTCTGGCGGGGCTCCCGGTCCCCGCCGTCCTCGAAGGTGGCCCCGGCCCGCTCCAGCGCCTCCACCAGCACCGCCGGGGACATGCCCTCCACCCCCAGCTTGCCCTCCCGGCCTGGGGCGGCCTTGCGCCGCTCCTTGCCGCGGATGTCGGGAATATACGCCTGCTTCAGCTGGCTCTTAGGGATAGCCCCCTTCAAAAAGTTCCGGATGACAAACCCAGCGCCGTCGCTGTCCGTAAGCAGGATCAGCCCCCGCTGGGATGCCAGGCGGCGCAGCAGGGCCAGCCGCTCCCGGTCGTTGAACACGCCAAATCCCCTTGTCTCCACCACTGTGGCGTCCACCGCCTGCCGCAGGGCGTTTTTGTCGTAGCGCCCCTCCACCACAATGACCTCCCGGACCCGTCTCAACCGCTTTCCCCCCTGTTTCTCACTGCGCGGCCAGCTCCATCAGCAGCAATTTCAGCTCTCCAGCCCCGTCCACGCCGCTGACGCTCTTGATCCGCACGTCCTCCTCATAGCACCGCCGCACCGCCCGGGCACACCAGGAGCGGGTCACCCGCCGGGCATTCTCCAGCAGCAGCTTGGCCGCGTAGTCCGAGCGCATATTCCATTGCTCCATCAGCCAGAACCGGTCCCGGCCCGTGTCCAGGGCGATGCGGGCGGAGTGGAGCTTACGCAGCTCCGTGCCCATGAGGGACAGCAGCAAAAACGGCTCCTCCTGCAATTTCAGCAGGGACCCCAGCACCTCGGCCGCCCGGTTGAAGTCCCCCTTGGAGACGGCCCGGGTCATCTCGAACACCTGGGCCTCCAGCACCGGGGCGGCCACCGCGTCGATGTCGGCCTTGGTAATCCGCTCCCCCTTGGCGTAGGCGGCGATTTTCCCGATCTCCGGAATCAGGCCGTTCATGAGACTGCCGCAGGTGAAGATAAGGTGCTCCGCAGCAGGCGCGTCGATGGTGTGCCCCGCAGCCTTGAAACGCTTGGAGATCCATTTTAGAATCTCATTCTGGCTCTGCTCCTTGAACTGCACCGCCTGGGTGTGGGCCCCCAGGGCGGCGCACAGCTTTTTGTAGGTCTTGTTGGGCTTGTAGGCGGTCTGGTCGTAGACAAGCACCAGGCAGCAGTACTCCGGGAAGTCCGCCAGCAGGGCGGCAAGGCCGTTGCGCTGCTCCTCGTTGAGCTTGAAGAGGTCCCAGTCCGTCACCTGCACCATGGTCCGCTGGGCCATCATGGGCATGGCCTCCACCGCGTCCGTCAGGGCCTGCACCGTGAGGCCCTTGCCCTCTAGCCGGTGGAAATTGAACTCCTCGAAGCCGTCCGGCGCCAGCTGCCTGCGCATCTGGGAGAGGTAGTGTTCCCGGAGATAGCTCTCCTCGCCGTAAAAGATGTAGACGGTGCCCAAAGTCCCGGCCTCCAAATCCGCCCGGAGCTTCAGGTAGCCGGAGTCTGCGGTTTTCCTTTTTTCTGCCATACTGCCCTCCTGTGCCGTTTACCACGCGAAAAGACGCGCCCTATCCGCCGTGGACCTGAATAAGGATATTTCCCTGTAAATCTGTGCGGTAGAGATCCATGCCCGCCGAGCGCATCCGGTCCAGCGCTTCCTGGGCGGGGTGGCCGAAGGTGTTGCCCGCTCCCACGCTGATAACGCCCACCTCCGGCGTTACCGCCTTTAGCAGCTCCTCCGACGTGGAGTACTTACTCCCGTGGTGGCCCACCAGCAGCACCTCGATATCCGGCAGCGCGTATTCCTCCACCAGCTTCCGCTCCGTGTCCGCGCCCATGTCGCCGGTGACCAGCACGTCAAAATCCCCGGCGGTACACAAAACCGTCAGGCCCTCCTCGTTGGTCCCGCCCGCCGAAAGCGGCGGGTACACCTTCAGCTCTGCCAGGCCCAGTTCCAGCGTCTCCGGACGCTCCACATACGCCACCTCCACGCCGTAGCGCTCCGCCAGAGCCAGCACCTCCCGCTGCAGCTCCTCCTGGTCTTCGCTCCCCAGCAGCTGGGGCAGGAGAAACACGCCCACCTCCACCCGGGTCAGAAGCTCCTCTAGTCCGCCCGCGTGGTCCTCATGGTAGTGGGTCAGCGCCACGTAGTCCAAGCTCTCCCAGCCGCAGCCTTCCATGGTGTTGGCCACAGCCGCGCCCGCGCCTGGTCCCAGGCTTCCGCAGTCCACCAAGGCCGTCCCGCCGCCGGAATGGAAGAGGGCAGCCGAGCCCTGGCCCACGTCCACCGCGGCCACGGTCAAATCTCCGCCCTGCAGCGCCAGGGCCGGAAGATTCTTTGCCGCCGCGAGAGAGACCACCGCGACGGCGGCGGCAACCAGGTACTTCCTGCGCCCATCCCGGCTCACCGCGCACACCGCCAGAAGCGCATACGCCAGCAGCAGCCAAAGCACTACCGCCGGGCCGGTAAAATGGATGCAGTGGCCCGGGATCTCCGTCATCATTCCCGCCACCCACAGCACATACCGGGCCATGACCTCCGGCAGGACCGCCAGCGCTCCCAGGCCGGGCCACAGGGCGCAGACCGCCGCCGCCAGCAGGTCCAGGGCGAACAGCACCGGCATCAGCCACAGCGTCAGCAGGTTGGACGCCACGGAGATCAGGGTCAGCGCGCCGAAGTACACCGCCGTCAGCGGCGCGGTGAGGACCATCACGCCCAGACTGGCGGCTACCGTGCCCGCCGCAAAATACCAGACCAAACCCAGCGCCCGCCCCGTCCGGGGCCTGTACCCGCACAGCGCGGCGTAAATTTTGGGCGCGGCCAGGAGAAGCCCCGCCACAGACGCGAAGGACAGCTGCAATCCCACCGACGCCACGGCAAACGGATTGGCCAGCAGAATCACCAGCAGAGCCCCGGCCAGGGAGGTGGGCCCGTCCGCCTCCCGGTCCACCAGGGGCGCCAGGAGGAAAAAGCCCACCATTACACAGGAACGCACCACCGACGGCGTACACCCCACCAGGACCATGTATCCCAGCAGCACCGGATAGCCGATGAGAGCCGCCAGCTTCTGCCGCCGGAACAGCACAAGTCCCAAAAGCCCAATCAGGAACCCGCAGTGGAGGCCGGAGACGGCGGTAATGTGGATGAGGCCGCTCTCTGTGAGGTCCGTTTCGCTCTGGATGTCCAGCTCCTCCCGGTTCCCGGTGAGCAGGGCGGTGAGGAGACCCCGGGCCGGTTGGCTGTAGATTCTTTCCGCCGCTTGTTCCAGGACCCGGGCCATGCGCTGGGGCAGGTACCGGAGGCTTCCGGCCCGCCCCGGCTCCACCGCCGCCTCGCCCTTGCCGTACAGGCGCAGAAAAACGCCTTGGGAGGTGTAGTTGGTCCGCTGTTCCCCCGCCAAGGTCACGGCGCTGTAGAACTTCGCCTGGGTGGTGAGCCGGTTTCCGGGCTCCAGACCCGCCAGCTCCCCGCCGCCGTAGTACACCGCCCGGCCCCGCAGGCCCCGGTCCAGCACCCGCGCCTCGCAGCGCCAGCCCCGTCCGGATTCCCGGGGATAGTCCGTCAGCTCCAGGGTCACCACGTCCTCCGTCCCCGCCAGAGCCTCCGCCGGGTCCAGATAAAGGGCGGCATAGCCGGAAAACCACAGTATACCCACGGTCAGTCCGGCGGCGGCAATGCCCACCGCCAACCGCCGCCGTCCCTTGCAGAGGACCGCCCCAGCAGCGCCCAGAAGCAGCGCGGCAGCCGCGGCCCACGCTCGCCAGGGGCCGGGCAGCAGGTACTGGCAGAGGGCCGTACCGGCGGCGAAGGGCAGGGAGAAGAGGAGCAGCCGCCTCATTTGATGGGCTCCCGGCGGTCCGTGCGGCCCAGGATATAGTCGGTGCTGGTGTTGTAGAAGTCGGCCAGCTTTACCACGGCCCAGACAGGGATCTCGCGGATTCCCTTCTCATACCTTCGGTACACCTCCAGGTGCATATGAAGGTACTCTGCTATATCTCTCTGGCGAAGGTCACCATCAACTCTTAAATCTTCTAAACGAGGAAATGTCACTATAATCACCCACTCCCATCCTACTAATTGGTAGGATGGGAATGGCGATATCACGCCCTATGGTAGTATTAGCGAACAGGTCCTCGATAATCGGTAAGCCCCAAGATGTAATCTGTACTAGTTTTGTAAAATTGCGCCAATTTCACAACGGCCCAAACCGGAATCTCCCGTTCCCCGCTTTCGTACCTGCGATAGACGGTGCGCCTCATGATAAGATAATCCGCAATTTCCTGTTGGGTCTTATCGCTGTCCTCTCTCAGGTCCCGAAGCCGTCTGAAATACACTGGACTCACCTCTCCCGCATGATACCACACAAAAGGCGGACCCGTCAAGGTGAAGGACCCCGCCGGGAAATCGGGAGGGAAGTTGTCCCAAACCACTTGCAATCCGGGAAAAAATCCGATATAATACCCCGGTATAGACATTTGCCGGGGAAAAACCGGACAACATAGGAAGAAAGTGTGGTTAAGTTGAAATACGATTTTGCAAGCATCGAGCCCAAGTGGCAAAAACGCTGGGATGAGGCGAAGGTTTTCCCGGGGGAGACCGGCGGGAAAAAGCCGAAATTCTACGGCCTGGTGGAGTTCCCCTACCCCTCCGGACAGGGCCTGCATGTGGGCCACCCCCGCCCTTATACGGCCATGGATATCGTCACCCGGAAAAAGCGGATGGACGGCTATAACGTGCTCTTCCCCATCGGCTTCGACGCCTTCGGCCTGCCCACGGAGAACTACGCCATCAAAAACCACATCCATCCCGCCAAGGTTACCAAGGACAATATTGCCAACTTCACCAAGCAGCTCCACATGCTGGGCTACTCCTTCGACTGGGACCGGGTGGTGGACACCACCGACCCCAAGTACTACAAGTGGACCCAGTGGATCTTCCTCCAGCTCTACAAGAAGGGGCTGGCCTACAAGACCTCCATGCCCGTGAACTGGTGCACCTCCTGCAAGTGTGTGCTGGCCAACGAGGAGGTGGTAGAGGGCGTCTGCGAGCGGTGCGGCAGCGCCGTGGTGCGCAAGGAGAAGAGCCAGTGGATGCTGAAGATCACCGAGTACGCCGACCGGCTGATTGACGACTTGGACGGCCTGGACTTTATCGAGCGGGTGAAGATCCAGCAGCGCAACTGGATCGGCCGGTCCGAGGGGCTGGAGGTGGACTTTAAGATGTCCACCGGCGACACCATGACCGTCTATACCACCCGGGGGGATACGCTGTACGGCGTCACCTACATGGTCCTCTCCCCGGAGCACCCGGTGCTGGAGCGTTGGAAGGGCTGCATCGCCAACTGGGACGAGGTGAAGGCCTATCAGGAGGCCGCCGCCCGGAAGTCCGACTTCGAGCGCAGTGAGCTCAACAAGGACAAGACCGGTGTGGCGCTCCAAGGGGTCACGGCCATCAATCCGGCCAATGGCGCGGAGGTGCCTGTGTTCGTCTCCGACTATGTGCTCATGGGCTACGGCACCGGCGCGGTGATGGGCGTCCCCGGCCACGATCAGCGGGACTGGGAGTTTGCCACCAAATTTGGTCTGCCCATCGTTGAGGTGGTGCAGGGCGGCGACATCACCAAGGAGGCTTTCGCCCTAAAGGATGACACCGGCATCATGGTGAACTCCGGCTTTATGAACGGCATGACAGTGAAGGACGCCATCCCGGCGATGAAGGAGTACGCGGTGAAGCAGGGCTTCGGCCGGCTGAAAACCAACTTCAAGCTCCGTGACTGGGTGTTCTCCCGCCAGCGGTACTGGGGGGAGCCGATCCCCATGATCTGGTGCGACAAGTGCGGCTGGCAGCCGGTGGACGAGAGCGAGCTGCCCCTGCTCCTGCCGGAGGTGGAGAGCTATGAGCTCACCGACGACGGGGAGAGCCCTCTCAGCAAGATGACCAACTGGGTGAACACCACCTGCCCCTGCTGTGGCGGAAGCGCCAAGCGGGAGACGGATACCATGCCCCAGTGGGCCGGGTCCTCTTGGTACTTCCTCCGGTATATGGACCCGGAGAACGCCGATGCTATCGCCTCCAAGGAGGCGCTGGACTACTGGTCCCCGGTGGATTGGTACAACGGCGGCATGGAGCACACAACCCTCCACCTGCTGTACAGCCGGTTCTGGCACAAGTTCCTCTACGACATCGGCGTGGTGCCCACCAAGGAGCCCTACGCCAAGCGCACCAGTCACGGCATGATCTTGGGTGAGGGCGGC
>CATIYU010000155.1 GCA_949739085.1 uncultured Eubacteriales bacterium
AGCTAGATATGCAGGTTGTCTTGCTCAAATTGCCCATAATTATTCCCGCGAGTTGTTGATGGAAAAACGTTATGACGAGGCCCTTGAAATAGCTGAGCTGGGACGGCGGGCCTGCGTGGAATATGGACACTATCAGTTTTTACCGGGCCTTTTAGATCTTATAGGCGGTTGCTATTATTTTACTGGAGACCCCGATAAATGCAGGGAATACTATTTACGCGCTTACTATCTATATGAGGTAATTGGGCATGAACATAACCGGATCATTCTCGAAAAGGTTGCAAAGGAGCGTATTGGTCTGGAATTTCCGAGTTAATTTATTTCACCATTATCAGGGTCCGGATCCTTCGGCGGCGGCGTCCACCGGAGAATCTCCTCATTTTCTGAGACGGCTGGCGGCGGAACTGGGTCCGGGTCCGAGGCGGCTAGGGCCTGAGCGGGGAGCAGGGAGAGCAGCAGCGCTGCCAGCAGCTAGGCCAATTTCTTTTTCATGGGGAAACCTCCCTTTCTTTTGATGAAAAGAATGTACACCCATACCGGATGAAACGCCATATGGTTTTGGGTTACCTAGCACTAACACAAAACGATGGGCTACATCCTTTAACCAATACAGCCCGTCATAAATGGCGCAGAAGATGCCATTTATGACGGGCTAATTCTGGTCAGTTATTTTCCAGAGCCTTTCTCCTATAGGCCGGGCTCCTCGAACTGGTGCCGCGAGGTGGGCAGAGAGGCGTATCAGAAGCTGGCAATCCGCCCCTCGTCCAATCTCCGCAAGATAGCGCAGGCCAGTTGGACCGCCCCCTCAAAGTCAGAATAGGAGGAGATGCCGTAGTGGGTGTGGGCATAGCGGACTGGGATGCCAATGACAATCACAGGCACGCCGCTGCCGTTGAGGTGGATAGCCGCTCCGTTGGTGGATCCCGCAGAGCGGACCGCCTCCTGTACAGGGATTCCCAGCTCCGACGCCAGGTCCAGGGCATAGCGCTGAAACCGGGGATTGGTAATCATCCGGGCATCTATGTGCCGGAGCATGGGGCCCCGCTTGATAGCGGTCTGAACCATGTAGGGCTCCACGCAAGTGTCGTCCGCCGGGCAGCCCTCGAAAACAATGGCGAGATCCGGCCGGACCACCTGGGCCGTCACCGTTGCGCCCCGAGTGCCTACCTCCTCCTGGACGGCGCAGGCCCCTACCAGGTCTACATTCAGCGCCTCTCCCTCCAGCTCCCGGAGGGTCTGAAGGATGGCCGCGCAGCCCAGGCGGCAGTCAAATGCCTTACCCACCATGAGGTCTGTCTCCTCTGCATAGGCGAAGGACACGTCCGGCACCACCGGTTCGCCAACGCGGATGCCAAAAACCTCCAGGGCCTCCTCCCGGGACACCGCCCCCACGTCCACAGTGATGTTGGAGATTTCCAGCGGGGCGTTTTTGGCGGCGGCGCTGAGGAAGTGGGGAGGTGTGCTGGCAGTAATCCCCGGGATATAGCGCCCCTCCCGGGTTCGGACCCGGACCATATGGGCAGGGACATTGTGGCTCACCCACCCTCCTAGAGGCACAATGCGCAGCGTGCCGTTAGGACAGACCGCCTGGACCATGAAGGCGACCTCGTCGCTGTGGGCGTCCAGTTGAACCACCGGACGGCGTCCAGTGTTTTCCCGGCGGCGGATGTACACATTGCGCATCCGGTCCATAGAGACCTCCCCAAGGCCCGAAGCGTTGGACAGAATAGTCTGGGCGGCCTCGTCCTCAAAGCCAGGGGCTCCGTTGGCGTTGGAGATGGCTGCAATCATCTCAAGGGTTTGTTTCTTTTCCATGATATACCTCCTCAAGTCTGTATTTGACCTATACTGGTATCGTACCACAGAACAGTGGAGATTTGCAATGTTTTTCTCTGGCCGTTTTCGTGCAAGTTGCCTAGCACATCAATTTTCATATTTACGCACTGCGTCCAGTGGCAACCGGCTCCAGTTCGTACACTGCATCAAACTGCTTGCTGCGTTCAGCCGACAGGTGGTGGCTCACCAGCAGCAGCGTCAGCTCCGGGTTCGCCAACAAACTGTCCTCCACGATACTGGCGTTTTTTTGGTCCAGCGCACTGGTGCCCTCGTCCACCAGCAGAATGGACCGGTTGTGAATCAGCGCCCGTGCAATGGCCACCCGCTGGCGCTGTCCGCCGGAGAGACTGGCCCCCTCTTCGCCTACCGGGGTGTCCAGGCCCAGGGGCATATCTGCCAAATCTCCCGCCAGCGCACTGTTCCGGACCGCCTTCTCCAGCTGTGCGTCCGTGAAGTCCTCCCCCAGAGTGATATTGTCCCGGATGGTGGTGTTGAAGAGGTACACGTCCTGGGCGATGTAGCTCATCTGTTGCTGAAGCTGCTCTGGGGTATAGTCCCGGGCGTCCTTCCCATCAAAGCGGATGGCCCCACTGTAGTCCGGCAACCAGCCCAAAATCAACTTCAGCAGGGTGGACTTCCCGCAGCCGGAGGGGCCGGTGAGAGCGTACTTTTTGCCCTTCCGGAAGGTGAGGCTCAGGTCCTCCAGCACCTTCTTCTCCCCGTAGCCGAAGTCCACATGCTCCACCGTGATGGCCTCCCGCACCGGCTCCAGACCCTGGGGGTGCTCCTTGGTTTTTCCCTCGTTGCGGACGGTGATGCGGGCGAAATAGGGCTTTGCGGCGGCGAAGGACAGCCGGTAGTAGGCCAGCTGGTTCAGGCCGTTGGAGATAGCCCCGCACAGCGTACCGCTACCAAAAAAGACCGATGGAGGAACGGCTCCTTTTAAGACTAATATGGCAATATACACGTTCACAATAATCTGAGAAAGGACATTCACCATCCCAATACCGCTATAGATAAAGCCAGTTTTATAGGACCTTTGGTATGCGGCCTTTTCGATTTGATCCCCTGCTTGATGCACATCACTGTAGAATCTTGCGCTCCGTCCGAAGATGCGAAGGACATCGTAACCGCTCAGCAGGTCCTTCAGCTCGCTAGACGCCGCCGCTTGCCCTTGCGCACATACTTGTCCCATGCGCTCAAGCTTTTTTTCAAACAATTTAGGGACCATAATCATCAACAGCGAGGAAACCAGTGCGACTGGCAGGAAGGACCAATGGATAATTGCAAGAACAATCATATTTGCCAACGCTCGGCTTCCCTCTGAGACAAAAGAAAAGAAGGCGCTCCAAGCATCTTTTTCGATTTGGTCCACGCCAGTTGTGAACCAGGAAAGATATTCCCCTTTATCTTGTGCATGATACTCCTGATGGTTTTTTTGCAGCAGGGTAGCAGCCATATCCATCCGAACGGCATTATTCATCTTTCGGATGGCCCGGCTTTGGAACAAGATTTGTAAACTTTCAAGAACATGGAGAACGCCCCATCCGATAACATATATGACCATCCAAAAAGAAAAAACTTGGATTTTTAGATCAATCACTGCCTGAGAAATATTGATCAGAATCAGACTGAAACATGCTTGGGTGATATGTAATAGAATTTGGAGAAAGACAGCAAGGAAAATGCTTTTCCAAAATTTTTTCAAGTAATACGACATGGCAACACCTCGCCCCAGTACTATATTTATATTCAATTCAGGTCAAGTAGGCTATGTGGATGCAGGCATACGGCATCCAATGGCAGGCAGGTGGGGAATATACAGAATCTCTCGAATATATTTGTTCTCTTTAACGACATTCATTGTTTTGCTCTCCCTTTTGTTTATGGTCAGTCCCAGGACGGATGAACAATTCTCTTGTCCCCTGCTATTTTTATAGGATACCACACTCCGGCTGGAAATTCCATACCGTTTTGTGTTACTTTAAAAATGGGTGGATATACAGGAATTTATAAATTTCCCCTTGACAAAAGCTCTCTGAGGACAACGCTTCTGGCAAGCTGTCCCGTGACTATGGACATGAGCAGGAACAGTTAAAGGTCATCGCGGCCCCCCTGGGGCCAGGAAGAGAACCAGCAAGAGGCAGTAGAAAACCAACGTCTGAAAGTTTATTTCCGTGGTGACGAAGTATACGGACATGCCCCATCTTGACGCCACCATCCTGCGTGAGTTCGTGGAACAGATCAGGGCGTCCGACACCTACACGGCCGGCGAACAGCAGAAGCGGGTGAAAATCCGGGAGATAGAGATTATCTATAACTTCATTGGTGTATTTGATTTTGATAAAACGATCATCGGACAGCTTGCCGGAAATATTGTCCCAAGATAAGCTTATCGAAGTTGACGATATAGCCGATGTACTTCTAATTGGAGAGCAGATTGCTAAGGACTGGCTGCGTCCAATGGGCTTTTCCTTGGGGAGAGGGTATCCTGTGTTCAAAGAGAACATCAGCAATCCCGCCCAGGCTCATGCCGGAGAGGTACTGCTGATAGATGGTTCTGACAATATTTGCTTTTTCAGGATCTACCGCGATATGGCTATCGGATGCTGACACGAATCCATATGGAAGTGACATGAGGGTATCTCCTTTCTAAACTTACGGATAGGTATATTTGCTCTGAAGTGCTTTGTTGCTTATATGTGAATTAAAGGGGATTTTTAGTGGCTAGATCTCCGCCTTGGCCTATTTGAGCGATAGAATCAGGCCCCTTCTTCCAGATAAAAGAAGAAACCTGCCTTTTGATTCAATCAAAAAACAGGTTTCTTTTGTTGCATCTGCGCTATAAAAACGATGTTTTCTCAAAGCCGTTGTGCTGCAATGGTTCCATGGCTTTTGGACTCATCAAAGCGATATCCCCAATAAAAGCTGTTAGGATTTCATGCCGCCAACTTCTATTGGGGATATTGTTTCCTGTGAAGGCTCTCGCCTACTGCGGTCTCAGCATCTCCACATATTTCGGTCGGTCAGCTTCCGGCATCTGCATTGCATCCATGGCCTGTTCCAGCGTCCAACCCATGCTTCCCATCAAATTTCTGATGGTGCTTATTGTACTTTCAATG
>CATIYU010000156.1 GCA_949739085.1 uncultured Eubacteriales bacterium
CGCCGCAGAGGCCGCCCGGAAGGAGGCCAAGAAGGCGCTGTCCCCGCCCCCCCGGACCAAGAGCGAGAAGGGCATCATCGTGGAGGGCCTCTCCAACTGCCTGGTAAAGTTCTCCAAGTGCTGCACCCCCGTGCCCGGGGACGAGATCGTGGGCTTCATCACCCGGGGCTACGGCGTCTCCGTCCACCGCCGGGACTGCCCTAACGCGGACCTGGACCACCGCTCTCCCGCCGACCAGGGCCGCTGGATTAAGGTCTCTTGGAGCGACGGCCTGCGGGAGACGTACTCCACCGCCCTGGAGGTGGTCTGCAAGGACCGCCCAAACCTGCTGGTAGACGTGTCCACGGCGCTGAGTACCTGCAAGGTCTCCGTCACGGGAATGAACTCCCATTCCACCGCCGACGGGTTCGCTATTTTCCACATCACCATCTCCGTCACGGACGCCACACAGCTGGAACAGGTGATGCGGAAAATCCACCAGATCTCCGGGGTGATGAAAGTGAACCGCCCCGCAGGCTGACCCGGCGGGGAGAGAATGTTCCACGCGAAACATCAGTTTTAAATAAAAGAGGGAAGCGAACAAATGAGAGCAGTTGTCACCCGGGTCCGCTCCGCATCGGTGGAGATTGAGGGCCGCGTCAACGGCGCGATTGGACAGGGGTTTTTGGTTCTGCTGGGCGTCGGGCCCAGCGACACGGAGGAGACCGCCCAAAAGCTGGCGGACAAAATCTGCAACCTCCGCGTCTTCGAGGACGAGAACGGAAAGATGAACCGCAGCCTGGAGCAGGCGGGGGGCAGCCTCCTGGTGGTCTCCCAGTTCACCCTTTACGCCGACACCTCCAGCCGCCGCCCGGGCTTCACCGGCGCGGCCAAACCAGAGCTGGCAGAGCCCCTGTACCAGCGGTTCATGGCCCGCTGCCGGGAGCGGGGCTTCACCGTGGAGCACGGCGAGTTCGGCGCGGATATGCAGGTGGCCTCCGTCAACGACGGGCCGGTGACCATCCTCTTTGATACGCAGCAGTGAAAGGAGGGCGTATGCCCATGTATTTTGATACCATCCCCGCCGGCAGTCTGGAGACCAACTGCTACCTCATTGGCGACGAGGCGGCGGGGGTCTGCGCCGTGGTGGACCCCGGCGCGGAGCCCGAGAAAATTCGGGCCATGATTGCCAAGAGCGGCCTGCGGCTGGAGAAAATTCTCCTCACCCACGGCCACTACGACCATGTGGGCGCGGCGGCGGCCCTGGCGACGGATGGCGCGACCATTTACCTCCACCCCGCCGACGCCAACAAGGACGATGCCCGGCTGTTCCCGCCCCTGGAGACGGACTTTAACCTCTGCCGGGAGGGCGACACGCTCCCGGTGGGCGGCATCGGCGTCCGGGTCCTCCATACTCCGGGCCACTCCGCCGGGGGTGTCACCTTCCTGGCCGGGGACGTGATGCTCTGCGGCGACACCCTCTTCGCCGGGTCCTGCGGCCGGGCGGACTTCCCCGACAGCAGTCCCCAGGAGGAGCTGGCCTCCCTGGCCCGGCTGGCCCGGCTGGAGGGGGACTACAAGGTCTGCCCCGGCCACGGCCCCTGCTCCACCCTGGAGCGCGAGCGGCAGACCAACACCTATCTGCGCTACGCCCTGCGCCTATGAAGCTGATTTTTGAGGGCCACGACTACCGCTACGCCGTGGAGCAGAGCCTGCTGGCCTTTTTCCCGACAGAGCGCCCGGTCTACGAGGGCGAAGACCCTAACGCGGCGGTCGTAGTCCTGCGGGACGGCGGCGGGGACTGGACCGCTTCCACGGACCTGACGGTGGATGGCCGGACCGCCCAGGGCCAGGCCCGGGCCGTCCTCCCGGCGGAGGCGGACGAATACCAGCGGGAACGCCTCCTCCAGCGGGCGGTAAAGCTCAGCTTCTTCCAGGCCGCCCGGGCCCTCACCGGCATCCGGCCCGCCAAGCTGGCGGCGGGGCTTCTGGAGGAGGGCAGGACCGCGCGGGAGGCGGACGAGGTTCTCCGGGATACCTATTTCGTCTCCGCCCAGCGGCGGCGGCTCTGTCTGGAGTGCGCCCAGGCGGGGCTGGAGGCCCAGCGGGACCTACGGCCCAACCAGATCTCCCTCTATGTGGGCATCCCCTTCTGCCCCACCCGCTGCGCCTATTGCAGCTTTGTCAGCAACAGCGTGGAGAAGAGCTTCCACCTGGTGGAGCCCTACCTGGAGGCCCTACACCGGGAGATTGAGAGCGCCGCGGAGATGGTCCGGGAGCTGGGCCTGGAAATCAAGTCCTTCTACATGGGCGGCGGCACCCCCACCACCCTCACGGCGGACCAGATGGACCGCCTCCTGGCCAGCCTCCACGCCAGCTTCGGCCTGGACAGGGCGGTGGAGCTCACCGTGGAGGCCGGGCGGCCCGACACCATCACGGCGGAGAAGCTGGCCATGCTGCGGAAAAACGGCGTCACCCGCGTCAGCGTCAACCCCCAGTCCATGGAGGACCGGGTCCTGGCCGCCATTGGCCGCCGCCACACCGCCGGGGACATCCGCGCCGCCATGGAGCTGGTGGACCGGGCCGGGTTCCCCCACGTGAATATGGACCTCATCGCCGGACTTCCCGAGGACACCCCCCAGGGCTTCCACCGCACACTGGAGGAGACCGTCTCCTTCGGTACGGATAACATCACCGTCCACAC
>CATIYU010000157.1 GCA_949739085.1 uncultured Eubacteriales bacterium
GGGCCTTCCCTGGTCCGCCCACGGCGTGGTGTGCAGCTTCTACCTCAACATGGCCAAGTCCGACCACAAGCAGGGCGGCATCACCTTCGAGGCCGCCAGAGCCCAGGGGTTTGGACAGATGGAGAGCGCGGACAGCGATTCTCTGCCGAGTATTTAGCGAATTACCCCCATCCCGTCTGAAACGGGATGGGGGCTTGTCCGCTTTACGCAGCCGTCTGGGACGGCTTTACGGCATATCCCGGCTCAGCTCCACATAGTGGGCGGCGTTTTGCAGCGTCCCTGCGGCCTCCTCCTCTGTTACAGAGCGGACCACTTGGCCGGGCACGCCCAGAATCATGCTGTGGGGCGGAAAGACCTTCCCCGGCGGCGCCAGGGCCCCCGCCCCTACGATGGAACCGGCCCCGATGACGCTGCCGTCCAGGAGAACCGCCCCCATGCCAATAAGGCATCCATCCTCCACGGTACAGCTGTGGAGGATGGCCCCATGGCCCACCACCACATTTCTGCCCACCACCGTGGGCCCGCTCCCGCAGTGGAGAACGCAGTTATCCTGAATATTGCTGCCCGCCCCAACCCGGATGGGGCCCGCGTCCCCCCGGAGGACCGCGCCGTACCAGACAGAGACGTTCTCATCCAGGGCCACGTCCCCGATGATGGACGCGTTTTCTGCCAGTCGGGTGGTGGGGGTGATAGAGGGCGCTTTGCCGTTGTATTCGCGGATAATCATGGGGAAATCACTCCTTTTTGTAGATTTATATAGATACTATACCCTAAGGAGGAGGATTTGTAAAGCGCATCCCCGTTGCTAGTATATTATCTTTGGCTGGCCTCCCACAGGCGATCGGCCTCGGGCCGCCAGCGCTCCGCATAGCTTTTGCACTTGTCGCAGAGGTGGTCCACGCTCTCTGGGGACTGCAGGTCTGTGGAGCGGGCTCCAGTCTGGTGGACCATCTCCCGTAGCTTCTCCGGGTTCTCCAGCATGGGACAGGGCCGCAGGTGGTTTTCGTCAAAGGGCTGGCCGTCGTGGTAGGCCATGAAAATGGGCCCCTGTAAGCACTCCAGCAGGGTTTTCTCCCGGATGTTGGAGTCAGAGTAGTGGATGAACACGCAGGGGTCCACATCGCCGTTGGCGTTGATATGGAGGTACCGCCGCCCACCGGCGATGCACCCGCCCACGTACTCGCCGTCGTTTTGGAAGTCCATGGCGAAGATGGGCTTGGTGGCCCGCAGCTCCCGGACACGGTGGTACATGCGCTCCCGCTGCTCCGGGCTGGGCAGCAGTTCCAGGGCCGCGTCGTTGCCCACAGGCATGTAGTGGAAGTACCAGATGAACCGGGCTCCCCACTCCACCAGCTGGTCGATGAAGCCGCCGGAGCTGATAGAATCCAGGTTCTGGCTGGTATAACAGGCGGAGATGCCGAAGGGCAGCTTCCGGTCCTTGAGCAGGGCCATGGCCTGGACTACCTTCTGGTACACGCCTTCGCCCCGGCGGCCGTCTGTGGCGGCCTCAAAGCCCTCCAGGCTGATGGCGGGTATAAAGTTTTTCACCCGCAGCATCTCATCCGCGAAGGCTTCGTCAATGAGGGTGGCGTTGGTGAAGGCCAGAAATTGGCAGTCAGGATGCCGCTGGCAGAGGGTGATTAGGTCCTTTTTCCGCACCAGGGGCTCGCCGCCGGTGTAGATGTACATATAGACCCCCAGCTCCTTGCCCTGCCGGATAATGGAGTCAATCTCCTCCAGGGTGAGATTCAGCTTGTTGCCGTACTCCGCCGCCCAGCAGCCAGTGCAGCGGAGGTTGCAGGCGCTGGTAGGGTCCAGGAGGATGGCCCAGGGGATGTTGCAGCCGTACCGGGCCCGCATCTCCTCCTGCCTCGGCCAGCCAAAGATGTTGGCGTTTAGGAAGAAGTTCTCAAAGACGGCCTTGAGCACATCCTGATCCACGTCCGTCAGGATGTTCAGCATGAGCTGATGCATATTGTTGTCCGGGTTCTCGATGACCTCCCGGAACGCCGCCCGCTGAACGGGGAACCCCTGCTCCCCTTCCCCCGCCAGAGTGTCCACCAGGTCCATAAGCTTACGCATGTTTTTCTCCGGATTTTTCTCCAGATACGAGAAGGCCGTTTTAAGGGCTGTCCTTTTTATTTTCTCTTGAATAGCCATGTTGTGCAGTCTCCTTTTTGTTTTGGTGACTGTATCCTACGGCGGTTTCCGGTTTTTCTCAATAGACAGAGCGCTCCCCGTGACGGAAAACCCATCACGGGAAGCGTTTTGTCTAAAAATAGTGTTGAGAACCGCCAGCAATGGTGGTATACTTTTCTCACAGCTATTTGGCGCAATGGAGCTTGTGGAGGGGGTTATGGAGCTGGTAGAAGTGAAATTTTATGACCATGTGGATGACAGCCTATTGCGGTTTGCGGCCATCATTTCCCAAACAGGGGGAAAGTGGGTCTTTTGCAGGCACAGAGAACGAGATACCTATGAGATCCCCGGCGGGCACCGGGAACCTGGAGAGGATATTCTGGCAACGGCCAGGCGGGAATTGAGAGAAGAGACGGGTGCTGTTGATTTTACAATGAAACCCATTTGTGTATATTCCGTTACAGGAAAAACAAAAGTAAATAAAAATAGTGACAGTGAATCATTTGGGATGCTGTTTATTGCCGATATATGTTCCTTTGAAGGATTACATAGCGAAATAGAAGAAATTTTAATTACGGATAGTTTAACAGACCGTTGGACATACCCCCTCATTCAGCCCAAATTGCTGGATGAGGCAAGAAAAAGAGGATACCTGTAATCGAAATGAAGGGGGGATTTCACCAAAAATGAAATCCCCCCTTGAAAAATCTTCTCTTGAGACGCGCTTTGACAAAAGCTCCGTCACTCCACCCAGGCGCACAATACCACGCCGGACTGATATTCCGAGACGTGGAAGTTCCCGCCCAGGGACTGGACGTAGTCCGTCACCTGCTTCCGGGTCAGGTTTTCCACATACACATCCACCTGCTGCCCATTTTGCAGAGGTCCGCCCACCAGCGCCTCCAGCTCCTCCTGGCTGGAAACCTTCCGGCCCAGCTTCTCGTAGTACCAGTAGGAGCTGTCCGCGGCCTCCGGATACAGGGAGGCGTCCCAGGAGTGGGTGCGGCGCATCTGTTCGTCGGAGACAAAGAGGTACGCCTTGCTGCAAGTGCCGTCGCCGCCGGGGAAGGCGGTGGCGTCCCAGGTGCAGTCCACATGGTACCAGTTGCCGTCCAGCTCGATAAGAGCCCAGTTGTGGAGCTCTCCGCCGCCGGACCCGGCCACTTGGGTGCAGTTCATCCCCAGCATGGAGGTGAGCATGTCGAAGGCGTCGGCGTAGCCCTGGCAGATGGTCAGGCGGTCGATCATGGCCCCGTAGGCGGTGATACCCCAGTCAAAGGTGTAGCTGGTATTCAGCGCCGCCAACAGCTCGTTGCTGTACTTGACGTTGCCAGAGATGTAGTCGTGGATGGCCACGCACTTGTCGTAGTCCGTCATATCCTGGGTGATGTTCTCTTCCAGCCAGGCCACGGCGGCGTCGTAGAGGGTCAGCTCCTCCTCGCAGAGCATGGACTTGTCGTTGTTGAGGTAGGCCCAGGCCACGTTGTCGCCGGGGTAGTAGGTAACGCCGATGACGTAGTGCTTGCCGTAATCCCCAGGCTGCATCTTGGGATTGACCCAGGCCAGGTGGTAGGTGTCGCAGAAGTCTGCGGCGTTCAGCTCCAGGCGTACTTCCCGGCTGCACGTAAAGACGATGTTCCGGCAGCGGTTGGCTATGCAGTCCCGGAAATAGGCGTCCAGGCCCGCTGTGCTGGTGAAGGCGGGCTGCTTGCTGAAATCCACATCCCAGACAGTGAGGACCGGGGCGTAGGGGTCCACATCCTGCATATCCGCCGCCGTATAGATCTCCTCCACCGGGGCGCTGGCCTCCACGCTCTCCTCCGGCTCCTCCTCCAGGGGGGCTCCGGCGGCCTCATCCTCCGGCGTCTCCTGCTGCGTGGGATCATTGTCCTGCTGTCCGCTGCAAGCGGACAGCGCCAACAGCAGCGCCAGCAGCAGCGCAATCCATCTACTTCTCCTCATCTTCCGCGCCTCCCGAGATGGCCAGCCCAGCCACATACAGGGACGGAGCCCGCACACAGCCGTGGGGGGCCCGCATCCACTCGTTGTCGCGGCCGATGCCCCGCACCTGCCGCAGCATCTCAAAGAAGCTGCCGGCAATGGTGATCTGGCTCACCGCGCCCTGCCGGACGCCCTGGCGGATTTTGTAGCCGTGGGAGATGAGGGAGAACTCCCCGGAGGCCGGGTGAGCCCCGGCGAAGACGCCGCTGACGCCGGTAATAAGGAGACCGTCCCCCATGTCCGCCAGCAGCTCCTCCAGGGAGCTCTCCCCGGGCTGGAGCAGCAGGTTGGTGTACCCCGCCGAGGGCTCCTCGGAGAGGCTGGGCCGGAAGCCGTTGCCGCCGGGGGCACAGCCCGCGCTGGCGGCGCTCTCCCTGTTGTGGAGATAGGTCCCCAGCACGCCACGCTCCAGGACCGTTTTGGCGCTGGTGGGGGTCCCCTCGTCGTCAAAACGGCGGGGGCGAAGGCCGCCGGGCAGCTGCGGGTCCTCCAGCAGGGTGATGTTCTCTCCCGCCACCTGTGTCCCCAGCTTGCCCTCCAGTACGCTCATGTGGTTGAAGACGTTTTTGGCAAAGAAAGCGGGGGCGAAGGCGTCCAACAGCTCGCAGGCCACGTGGGCCGAGAGCACCACCGGACAGGTCCCGGTGGGGTAGGACCCGGCGTGGAGCCGGGCTAGGGCGTCCGCCGCCGTCTGAGCCGTCAGGGCCTCCAGATCTGGCAGCTGGCCCCAGGGCAGGGGCATGCCCTTCCCCGCCAGTTGGACCAGCTCCCCCTGGCGGGCGGTCAACGAGACATAGAAGCTTCCCTCGCCCAGCCGGTCGGTCATGGCGCGGCCCGTGCCGTCGGCCAGGGTCACGCCAGTATACTGTTCCTGGAAGAAACAGCCCTGGAGGGCCGTCCGGCTGTCAGCGGCGGCGGCCCGCTCCGCGGACAGCATCCCCTCCAGCACCTTGTCCAGGGGAAGGAACTCCTCTCCGCCCTCCTGTTCCGGCATGTCCGTCAGGGACCGGGGCGCAAAGGGGCGGCGGTAGGCCAAGGCGCTCTCCCGCAGGAGCTGGAGCGGTTCCTCCACCTGTTCCGGGGCAAAATTCTCTACATAGACCTCCCCGGCGAAGCCCTCCACCTCCCCCTCGATGAAGAGGCGGCAGACCTCGGAGAGCTCCAGCTTGTCCAGCTCCCCCTGGTAGACAGAGAGGGAGCGGCTTCGTCCGGAACCGGTGTAGAAATTGAGGCGGTCAATGCCCTGGGCCTTCGCGGCCTTGGTAAACGCCTCGATATAGGCTTTCAGCATCACTCCGTACCTCCTACCAGAATATTTTTCACCCGGATGGTGGGCTGTCCGGCGCAGATAAAGAGGGCGCCGCTGTTGTTATAGCAGTAGCCCTGTCCCAGGGAGAGGTTGTCGCCCACCATGTCCACCTGTTCCAGCACCTGTCCGCCAGTACCGATGAGGGTGGGACCCTGGACCGGCTCGGTGAGCTTTCCGTTTTCAATGAGCCGGCAGCCGGTGGCGCTGAAATTGAACTCTCCGGTGACAGGATTGACGGACCCGCCGTTGATGCCGCCCACGAAGAGGCCCCGTTCCGTGGCGGAGATGATGTCCTCCCGGCGGCTGTGCCCAGGGGCAATGAAGGTGTTGGTCATCCGGGCTTCCGGCGCGAAGCGGTAGCTCTGGCGGCGGCCGGAGCCGGTGGCGGACATGCCCATCCGGCGGCTCTCCAGCTTGTCGGTCAGGTAGCCTTTCAGGATGCCGTTTTCAATCAGGACGTTGCGCTGGGTGGGATTGCCCTCGTCGTCGATATGCAGAGAGCCCCACTCTCCCTCCAGGGTACCGTCGTCGATGAGGGTTACCAGGGGGGAGGCCACCTGCTGGCCCAGGCGTCCGGAGAACTCGGAGTGTCCCTTGGACACGGAGCTGGCCTCCAGGCTGTGGCCGCAGGCCTCGTGGAACATGAGCCCGCCAAAGCCGTTATCCACCACCACGGTCATCATGCCGCTGGGGCACTTTTTCGCGTGGGCGGCGGTTTTGGCCTCCTGGGCCGCTTGGCGGGCGGCGGCCTCCAGGTCAAAGGTGTCGTAGAACTCCAGCCCCGCCATAGCGCCGGGGCCCACAAAGCCCCGCTGGAGGTTCTCGCCCCAGCGGGCGTAGGCGGTGATCTGCATCCGGGTCTTGCGCCGCCGGTCGGAGGCTAGCAGGCCCTCGCTGTTGGCGATGAGAACTTGCTGGTCCATGTCCAGGTACCGGACGGACATCTGGGTGATTTCGCTGTCAAAGTCCATGCCTGCGGCGGCGGCCCGGCGGATGAGCTCCAGCTGAGCCTTCAGGGCGGCCGGGCGGGAGGCCGCTTCGCCGTAGGACTTCATGGCAGAGAGGGGCGCTCTGGCCCCGCCGCCGTGGCAGGCGGCGGCCAGCTCCCGGGTCAGGCGCAGCAGAGTCTCCTCCCGGCAGTCGTTGGTGTAGGCGTAGCGGCAGTGGAGCCCGGAGAAGAGCCGGACGCCTACGCCGCTCTCCTGACCCAGAGAGCTGCTCTGAACGCCGGAAACGCCGCCGGTAATGACGCTGTGGCGGGTCTCCTCGCAAAACACCTCGGCAAAGTCCGCCCCGCCGTCCATCGCGGCATTTAAAATGCGTTCTAACAGGGTGTTTGAAAGTATCATGTATCGTCTCTCCTAAACGCGTCGTGATTTTAGTTGTTGAGGCAGTGGTGACAGGCAACGAGGTGGCCGCTCTCCACCTCCTCCAGCCTGGGCAGTTCCTTGCGGCAGACCTCCGTGGCATAGCGGCAGCGGGCGGCAAAGCGGCAGCCCGGCGGCGGGTCGATGGGGCTGGGCACCTCGCCCTCCAGACGCTCCTTCTTCTTCCCCTGGCCGTCGAAGTCCGCCTCCGGAATGGCGGAAATAAGGGCCTGGGTGTAGGGGTGCTTGGGGGAGGAGAAGATGGCCTCGCTGGTGGCCAGCTCCACCATGCTGCCCAGATACATCACTCCCACCCGGTCAGAGATGTGCTTGACCATGCTCAGGTCGTGGGAAATAAAGAGGTAGGTGAGCCCCCGCTCCCTTTGCAGATGGATGAGGAGGTTCACAATCTGGGCCTGAATGGACACGTCCAGGGCGGAAATCGGCTCGTCGCAGACGATAAAGCTGGGGTTCACCGCCAGGGCCCGGGCGATGCCCACCCGCTGGCGCTGTCCGCCGGAGAGCTCGTGGGCGAACCGGTTGGCGAACTGGTCCGTAAGGCCCACCGACAGCAGCAGCTCATTAATCCGGTCGCTCTTCTCCTTGGGGGGGAGCTTGAGGTGGACGTCCATGCCCTCGGCGATAATCTCACCGATGGTCATGCGGGGGTCCAGGGAGGAGTAGGGGTCCTGAAACACAATCTGGGCCTGATGCTTGAACTCCAGGAGTTCCTTGCCCCGGAGGCGGCTGATCTCCTTGCCGTCAAAATAGATCTCCCCGCTGGTGGCGTCGTACAGGTGCAGCAGCGTGCGTCCGCAGGTGGTCTTGCCGCAGCCGGACTCCCCCACCAGGCCCAGGGTCTCCCCTCTCCGGATGGCGATGTCTACGTGGTCCACGGCCTTGAGGGTGCGCTTGCGGTCCACCTGGAAATATTTGCACAGGTTTTTAGCTTCCACTAAGTATTCGCCCATCACTTCTTCCTCCTGTCATAAAAGGACTCCACCTTGGGCGCGTTGGGGTGCTCCAGCCAGCAGGAGACCTTGTGGGTGCCGCTGAGGGTGGTCTCCTCCGGCATCTGCTCCCGGCAAATGCCCATGCAGTACTCGCACCGCGCCGCGAAGGGGCAATGGTTGAGGGGCAGAATCAAATCCGGCGGCGTGCCCTTGAGTGCGTAGAGCTCCTGCTTGCTCTCGGTGGCCAGGGCCGGGACGGAGTTGAGCAGCGCCCAGGTGTAGGGATGCCGCGCCTCGTTGAAGATCTCCTTGGTGGCGCCCCGCTCCACCACCTGCCCGGCGTACATGACCTGCACCCGGTCGGCAAAGTTGGCGATAACGCCCAGGTCGTGGGTCACCAGGATGATAGCGGTGTTCAGCTTGGTTTTCAGCTCCTGGAGCAGGTCCAGCACTTGGGCCTGGATGGTCACATCCAGGGCGGTGGTGGGCTCGTCGGCGATGAGGATGGCGGGCTGGCAGGCCAGGGCCATGGCGATCATCACCCGCTGGCGCATACCGCCGGAGAGCTGGTGGGGGTAGGAGTCCACGTTCTTCTCCGGGACGGGGATTTTCACCATCCGCAGCATATTAATGGCCTCCTCCCGGGCCTGGGCCTTGGTCAGCCCCCGGTGGAGCTGGAGGCCCTCCATGATCTGCTTGCCCACGGTCATGGTGGGGTTCAGGCTGGTCATGGGGTCCTGGAAGATCATGCTGATATCGTTGCCCCGCAGGGCCTGGAGGCGCTTTTTGTCCATCTTCATCACGTCTTCGCCGTCGTACTCAATGACGGAATCGGACTTGATTTCCACAAAGGGGGGCTTCCACAGGCGCATAATGGCCTTGGCGGTGGCGGTCTTGCCGCAGCCAGACTCGCCGACAAAGGCCAGCGTCTCGCCTCGGCCCAGCTCAAAGCTGACCCCCCGCACGGCCCGGACCTCGCCGGCGTAGGTATGGAAGGAGACCTGGAGGTTCTCCACATTTAAGATTCTATCCATTCTTCCCGCCTCACTTTCTGTCCTTGGGGTCCAGGGCGTCCCGCAGGCCGTCCCCGATGAGGGTAAAGCAGAGCATTGTCAGCGCAATCATCAGTGCGGGGAAAATCAGCTGGTTGGGGTAGAACTGGAACTGGGACTGGGCGGAGGAGACCAGCACGCCCCAGCTGGTGCCCGGGGGCTGGATGCCCAGGTTCATGTAGCTGAGGAACGCCTCGGAGAAGATATAGCCGGGGATGTCGAAGGTGACGGAGACGATGATAACGCCCATGGTGTTGGGGATAAAGTGGCGGATGACCGTCTTCCAGGGGCTGACGCCCAGGGCCTGGGCCGCAAGGGTGTACTCCGCGCTCTTCAGCTGGAGCATCTGGGCCCGGACGAACCGGGCGGTTCCGCACCATCCGGTAATGGTCATGGCCAGGAGCATGGTGCCCAGGCTCTTGCTGTCCAAAACCACGCTCATGAGGATGACCACGATGAGGTAGGGCACGCTGATGAGCACCTCCACAATGCGCATCATGATGTTGTCCACCATCCCGCCGAAGTAGGCGGCGATGCCGCCGTAGATGCAGCCGATGACGGCGGAGACCAGTGCGCCCACCAGACCGATGGTCAGGGAGACCCGGCCGCCAATCCAGACCCGGGTAAAGATGTCCCGGCCCAGCTTGTCGGTGCCGAAGGGGTGCTGGAGGGTCATGCCGGAGAGGCGGGCGCTGGGGTCCATGGTCTCGTACTCATAGGGACTGAGGACGGGGGCCAGGATGCACATGAGGGCCAGCACGGCCAGGATGGCAAAGGCCATGAGGGCCAGCTTGTTTTTCCGGAACCGCCGCCAGGCGTCCCGCCAGTAGCTGACGTGGGGCCGGGCGATCACATCGGTATCCGCCTCCCGGATGCCAATGATATTGAACTTTTCTTTCGCGATCTGCTGCATACCCTTCCCTCCTTACTTGTCGCCGCTGACCCGGATGCGGGGGTCAATGAGCGTATAGATGATATCCAGCACCATCTGCATGACGATGAAGAGCACCGCGTAGAAGACGGTGGTGCCCATTACCATGGTGTAGTCGCGCTGGTTGATGGAGTCGATGTAGTAGAAGCCAATGCCAGGGATGGAGAACATCCGCTCCGTGATGAACGCGCCGGTGAAGATTCCCACCACGCTGCTGACGAAAATGGTGACCGCAGGCATGAGGGAGTTGCGCAGCACGTGGCGGGTGATGATCTTGCGCTCAGAGAGGCCCTTAGCCCGGGCGGTGAGGACGTAGTCCTGTTCCAGGGTCTCCAGCATACTGGTGCGCACGTAGCGGGAGTATGTGGCGATGGTGCCGATGCACATGACCATCACCGGCATGACCAGGTGGATCGGTTTCCCCCACCCGGACGACGGCAGCCAACCCAGCTTCACCGCGAAGAAGAGCTGGAAGAGGGAGATGAGCACGAACACCGGGATGGTGGTGCCCAGGATGGACACCACGCGGATGACCTGGTCCGGCCACTTCCCCTTGTTCAGCGCGGCCAGGATGCCCAGCAGCACGCCGGTCAAGGTGCCGATGATCAAGGCAATACCGCCCACCAGACCGGAGATGGGCGCGGTGGAGGCGATGGTCTGGCCCACAGAACGCCCGGCGAACTTCAGGCTGGAGCCCAGATCCAGGCGCAGGAGGTTTTTCATGTAGATGAGGTACTGATCAAAAACAGGCTTATCCAGGCCGTAGCGGGCGTAGTAGGCATCCCTGGTCTGCTGGGGGAGGGCGCGGGCCATGCTGGCCAGCGGGTCGCCGGGGATGGCGTGGACCAGGAAAAAGGTCAGCGTAATCACCACAAACAGCGTCAGCAGCATCGCCAGCACGCGCTTAACAATATATTTCGCCATAGCGGCTCTCCTTTCAGGTTCTCTCCAAAATGGGGAAAAGGGCAGCGCGGCGCTGCCCTTTTCCTGCCAGTGGGTCTTTACGGACGAGCGCCGGTGGACATGCCCTTCAGGCCGGTGCTGCCGAAGGTCAAGGTGCTGTAGCCCGTGACATAGGGACGGAAGAAGTAGTTGTCAACAAAGGTCAGCACGGGGCAGACGGCGCACTCCTCCCGCAGGAGGATATCCTCGGCCTGCTTGTACATCTCAATACGCGCCGCCTCGTCCTGCACGCCCAGGGCCTCCGTCACCAGCTTGTCGAATTCGGCGTTGGACCAGCCGGTCATGATGGCGTCGTTATTGGTGTGGAAGAGGCTGAGCATGTCGTAGGGGTCGTTGTAGTAGGCGCCCCAGGCCATGTAGGCGATCTGGTAGTTGCCGTTCTGAACGTCGTCATAGAAGATAGCCCAGTCGTTGAAGGAGATCTCCATATTAACGCCCAGCGTACTCTGATAGGACTGCTGGAGGTACTCGCCGTAGGTGCGGAACCAGTCGTCGGTACCGGCCAGGGAGAAGGTAACGGTGAGGGTGGAGGGGTCGCTGCCCAGTCCCAGCTCCTCCATGCCCTCAATGAGGACGTCCCTGGGGGTCTTGCCCTGGGCGGTCAGCTCATCGGTCATCTCCTGGATGGTGTTGCCGGCGTACTCGCGGAAGTTGGTGCTGCCCACGGAGATGGAGGTATTAATCCAGCCGTAGGTGGGGATATTGGAGCCGCTAAAGCACATCTCGTTGAGCTCCACCCGGTCCATGGCCAGGGTGAAGGCCTTGCGGATGTTGGCGTTCTGGAACAGCTCGTCCTTGGTATTGTAGAAGCTGTAGGCCAGGGTGGCGGTGGGGGTCTGCACGTGGACATTGTTGGCGGAGTCGCTGAGGTACTTGTCCATCCACTCGGCCTCGCTGGTGCTCACGTAGTCCAGGTCGCCGGTGTCGTAGGCGTTGTAGACGGTGATGGAGTCGCCCAGGATGGCGTAGTGAACCGTCTCAATCTGCACATTGGCGGCGTCCCAGTAGTGGGGGTTCTTGGTGAGCGTAATACTGCTGTTGTGGACCCACTCGGTCATGGTGTAGGGGCCGTTGAAGAGGGTGTACTCCGGCTCGGTGCCGTACTTGTCGCCATACTCCTCCACCTTGTCCTGGCGCAGGGGGAAGTAGATGGAATTGGAGCACATCTCCAGGAAGGAGGCCATGGGGTAGGCCAGGGTGATCTGGAGGGTCTTCTCGTCCAGGGCCTCCACGGCCAGGGTGTCGGGGTCCGCGCCGTTGTTGCGGATCTCGTCATAGCCCTTGATGGGGCTGAGGAAGTTGTCGTTGGGGCAGCCGGTCTCGGGGTCGATGCTGCGCTTGAGGGAGTAGACGTACTGCTCGGCGGTGACGGGCTCGCCGTCGGACCACTTGTTGTCGCCCAGGTGGAAGGTCCAGACAGTGCCGTCCTCGCTGAGATCCCAGGTCTGGGCGTCGCCAGGCCGCATAACGTAGTCGCCGTTCTCCTCGCCCAGGCGGACCAGGCCCTCCATCACGTTGGTGACGATGGTAGTAGAATAGGTGTCAGAGATGCGGGAGATGTCCATGGAGGTGGGGTCGGTGCCCATGGAGAGGTTGTAGTACTGGGCGCCGCCGGAGGGCTGATTGGCGTCCTGATTGCCGTTGCTCTGGGTCCCGCCCTGCTGGTTATTGCCCTGGTTGCCGCCGCCGCACGCCGCCAGGGACAGCAGCATGACCACGGCCAGAAGGAAGCTGACTGTTTTTTTACGCATAGAAACAACTCCTTTTCCATCGTTTTGCGGGAGATTTCCCCGCTGCATGTAAGGTGTGCTCACCGGTAAGCCGCTGGCAAGTGGGAGGAACAGAGGCGAACAGCGCCGCTCAGCCAAGGCAGCTGCCTTGGCTGGAGAGGGGCCGGCCCCTCTCCAATGTGTGCTGCGGTCTTCTCCGCTGTGCTCCCCATCAGCAGGAGACAGTAAGCATTGTCAAAAATATAGCATACACTCCAGCGATTTGTCAATATGCGCTCTAACTTTTATAAACTTACACTATAGCTTGCCGGGAAATATAGTGAAAACAGACAAGAAAAACGGCCGCTCCGCGGCCGCATTTTCCATATTCACCGCTCCGGGAAGAGCGCATAAAAATCTTCTATATTTTCACCAAAGTCCACCTCCCGCTCGCTCAGGCGGATATGCAGCGCCGTAGTCAGCAGATTCACCAAAACCATGGGCGTGCTGATGGTGTTGAGAAACATTCTGGTTTGCGTGGGGGCGGTGAGGGTCATGGTGCAGAAGGGAGCGATGGGGGACCGCTCCGAGTCTGTCAAGCCCAGCACCCGGACGCCCTTCTGGTGGGCGTACTCGGCCACCTTGGTGGTCATGCGGTAGTAGTCCGGGAAGGACGCCGCCACCAGCAGGGAACGTTCTGTCAGGAGGGGCAATGCGGAGTGGATGCTGTCGTCCAGCTCGGAATTGATGGTGGCCACGCCCTGCCCCAGGGTGGCCAGGCGCATGGCCAGATAGTCGCAGATGTTGTAGGACACCCCCCTGCCGCACAGCACCAGCTTGTCCGCGTCCAGCAGGAGGTCCACGGCTTTTGAGATCCGCCGCAGGTCCACCCGCTGAAAAAAGAGACTGGTGAGCTGCGCCTCCTCGTTACAGATCTCCCTGAGCAGGCGCTCTGGGTTGTCCAGCTCATAGGCGGGCGCGGGGGACATGGGGTACTCGTTGACCTGATGACGCAGGAGCTCCATCTGTTGGGCCGCGAACTTGCGGAACTCATATTTCAGGGCGCTGAAGCTGGAAAATCCCAGCAGGCTGCACGTCTTAAGAATGGTCATCTCGGTTACGCCGGTTTCCCTGCTCATCTCCTTGAGGGTGACGTAGCTCATCCGTTCCGGGTCCTCCAGCATGTAGTCCACCACCTCCCGCTGCTTGCGGGTTAAAAAGGGCTGCTTTTCCTGGAGCTGCTCGGTCACTAACATACGATATCTTCTCCTTGCGTCGATTTCACCATGCCGCTGGGCATACAAATATTCAGTATACCGTGTTCCCGAGCTTTTTTCAAGGGGAATTTCACCCCTACCGGACCAGAGAAACCGTGCCCGTTTCAGCCTATCTGGAGCGTCTCCACCGCCGCCAGGGCCGCCTGGACCTCCTCCGCGGCAGTGAACCAGCCGGGGCTGAAGCGGACAGCGCCCTGGGGGAAGGTACCCAAGGTTTTGTGGGCGGAGGGGGCGCAGTGGAGGCCGCAGCGGGTGAGGACGCCGTAGTCCTGCTCCAGAAGGAAAGCGGCCTCGGCGTTGTCACAGTTCAGGAAATCCACAGAGATGGCCCCCGTCCGGTTCTCCAACTCCCAGGGCCCGGCCAGCCGGACGCCAGGCATGTCCCGCAGGCCCGCCAGAAATTGGGCGGTAAGGGCCTCTTCCCGCCGCCGCAGAGCGTCTACGCCGGTGTCCAGGATAAAATCCACCGCCGCCTGGAGACCGTAGATGCCCGGCAGGTTGGGGGTGCCGGACTCAAACCGGTCCGGCATATAGGCGGGCTGGTGTTCGGTGTCCGAGGCGCTGCCGGTGCCCCCGGTGACGATGGGCCGCAACTCCTGGGCGAATTCCGCCGAAAGCAGCAGGGCGCCGGTACCCGAGGGCCCCATGAGTCCCTTGTGCCCTGGAACCGACAGGGCCGAGAGTCCCCAGCCGGTAAAGTCGATGTCCCAGTGCCCGGCGGTCTGGGCGGCGTCCAGCAGGAGGGGGATGCCCCGCTCCCGGCAGATGCTTGCCACCGCCGGGATGTCCTGGACCGCGCCGCCCACGTTGGAGGCGTGAGCCAGCACCACCAGCCGGGTATTGGGCCGGAGGAGCCCGGGGATGTCCGCCGGGTCCAGCCGCCCGTCTGTTCCGCAGGGGATACGGTCAAAGGAAATACCCTGCTCCGCCAGGTCCTGGAGGGGCCGCATGACGGCGTTATGCTCCATGCTGCTGGTGAGGCAGTGGTCTCCGGGCCGCAGCCAGCCCCGCAGGGCCATATTCAGCCCCATGGTGTTGCCGCTGGTGAGGATACAGTGGGTGGGATCGCCGTGGCGGAACAGACGGCACAGCCCCTCCCGCAGCAGCAGGGTGGTCATCCCCGCATCCTGGGCGCTGGCGTAGACCCCTCGGTTGATGGACGCGCCCACCTCCGTCAGGTACCGGGTCATGGCGGCGGCCACAGCGGGGGGCTTGGGGAAGGAGGTGGCGGCGTTATCTAAGTAAATGGGTTTCATGGGCGAGCCTCCTATAGATGTATTCAATAAATAATGACAGAATTAGTTTAAAACAGAATGAATGCGTTTTGTGAAAAACGGAAACAAATATTGGCTATTTTTCAAAAATTATAGCATTTTTAGTATATCACAAAAATTTTTTCTTTGCAATGGTTTTTTCCATGCCCCGGCGGCGGGAAATTTTCCTTGCTTTTCACCGGCAAAGACGATATATTGAAATCATGTATACATAGCCTGCGGGCTTGTATCGCGCCACGGCCGGCATTCCGCCGCGCCGGGATTTTTCTGAAAAGCGAGAGGAGAGAAATTTATGCAAAAAGAGAGCTTTGTCAAGCGCTATGGCCTGCTCATCGGCACGGGTCTGGCGGTGGGTGCGGCGGCGGTGCTGCTGACGGCCCTGGGCAATCCGGCCAACATGGGCTTCTGTATCGCCTGTTTCCTGCGGGATATCGCCGGGGCGCTGAACTTCCAGCGGGCCGGGTTCGATGCCGAGGTGGGTACCGGCATCGTCCAGTACATCCGCCCGGAGGTTATTGGCCTGGTGCTGGGCTCCACCGCCATCGCCATGGCCCGGAAGGAGTTCCGTCCCAAGGGCGGTTCTTCCCCCATGATCCGTTTCATTGTGGCTGTGTTCGTCATGATCGGGGCCCTGGTGTTCTTGGGCTGCCCCCTGCGCATGGTCATCCGCATCGGCGGCGGCGACCTGAACGCCGTGGTGGGTCTGGTGGGCTTCGCCCTGGGCATCCTCATCGGCATCGCCTTCCTCAAACAGGGCTTCAGCCTCCGGCGGGCCTACCAGCAGTCCATGGCGGAGGGCCTGGTCTTCCCCGCCCTGATGGCTGTGCTGCTGGTACTGGTGCTGGTGCGGCCCAGCTTCATCGTCTTCAGCGCCGCCGGCCCCGGCTCTATGACCGCGCCTGTTTTGGCGGCTCTGGCGGTGGCTCTGGTGGTAGGCGTTCTGGCTCAGCGGTCCCGCCTGTGCATGGTGGGCGGCATCCGGGACGCGGTGATGTTCCGGGATTTCCGCCTTATCTCCGCCTTTATCGCCATCATTGTGGCGGTGCTGGTGGGCAATCTGGCGCTGAGCAAGTTTGTCCTTGGCTTTGAGGGCCAGCCCATCGCCCACTCCGAGGCCCTGTGGAACCTGCTGGGCATGGTCCTGGTGGGCTGGGGCTCTGTGCTGCTGGGCGGCTGCCCCTTGCGCCAGCTCATCCTGGCCGGGGAGGGCAACACCGACTCCGCTGTCACCGTCACCGGCTTTGTGGTGGGCGCGGCGGTGAGCCACAACTTTGGCCTCGCCTCCTCCGGTACCGGCATTGGTACGGGCCCTGTGGCCATCGCCGTGGTGGTAGGCTTTGTGGTGCTGGCGGTCATTTCCGTCATGAACATGCAGAAGCTGGAGGGCTGACAGGTAAAGCCCTCTGAGAGACCGGCAGGGACAGCGTCCCTGCCGGAGCTTGAGGCGGAGCCTCAATGGCATTTTGTCCATAAAACAAAAAGGAGATGACATTTATGGTAGACGCACGCGGATATTCCTGTCCCACCCCGGTGGTTATGGTGCAGAAGGCCGTCAAGAACGGCGCCCCCGCTAAGCTGGAGGTGGCGGTGGACAACCAATGCTCTGTGGAGAACGTGACCCGCTTTGCCCAAAACGCGGGCTATAAGGTGCAGGTCACTGCGTTCGAGGGCGACTTCAAGCTGATCCTGACCAAGTGATGGAGCAGTATGTAGCCACGTTCCACACCCATCTGGCAGCTCTGCGCAGCTGCAACGCGCTGAAAAAGGCCGGGCTTGAGGAGGCCCGGCTGGCCCCGGTCCCCCGGCGGCTGAGCTCCTCCTGCGGCACCTGCGTCTTTTACGAGGGCGCGGAGCCCATGCTCTCCTGCATGGACGCCGACATGGAGGCGGTCTACCGCCGGGAGGAGGGAGCGTTCTCCCTGGTGTGCCAGGGGGAGCCGTAAGTGGAGAAGATGATACGATAGAGGGCGCTGTGCCGTATGGCACAGCGCCCCCGCTTTTTGCTTCCCGGCTGTTCAGAGTCCCTCCTGGACCCACTCCGCCCGCAGCAGCCACAGTCCCGCCTGTACGCCGCCTACGCCGGAATCGTCCCCGGCCAGCAGCGCCCGGTGGTGGCGCAGCAGGCGGGGCCAGCTGCCCAGAATCCGCTGGCGCAGGTCCGGATGGAAGCTGGTGAGCATCACGCCGCTCTCGTCCAGGCCCCGCAGGGCCAGTTCCCGGCGGAACGCCCTCTCCTCCGCTTCTGTCCCGCCCAGGTACTTCATGCAGAGCAGCTTGTTCCAGTCGTACAGGTCAAAGAGCACCGCCTGATCCGCCGGGACAAGGAGCTTCAGCACATTCCCGCCGCTGGTATCCAGACTGTACAGGTCCCGGAAGGCCCAGTAGGGCAGCTCCGCCTCCGGCGGCCGGGGGACGAGCTCCGCCGCCGCCTCCACGAACCAGTTGTAGGCGGTAAGGAACACTCCGGCGCTCTCGCCGTACTTCCGGGCCACATATTCCCGCCGGGAGTAGCAGACCCCGTCTCGGCGGAGGACGGACAATACCGTCTCCGACTGGGCGGTGTAGAGGGTCAGCGAACCGCGCACTGTATCCATTCCTTCCGCACCTCCCAAATGGTCCCGTAGGCCGCCTCGCTGCCTAAAATAATGGTTTCGTCAAAGAGCCGGTCCCAGCTGGCGGTAATCTCCCGCTTGATCTGGGGGTAGAATTGGGTTAGATACGCCTTGGCGTCGCTGACGCCGTAGTCCTCCAGGAGCTGGCGGTGCCGCCGGGCATCCTGCGGGTCCTGGGGGATGTAGGAGTAGTTGAGCATGGCCCCCCACTTTTCAATGTTTATGGAGGTAATGCGCTCCCGTGGGAGACGCAGCTCCAGAATAGCGGTTCCCGGGCTGGGCAGCATTGCCGCCTCGCTGGTGTAGGACACCCAGACAGGGTACTCCGCATCCGCCGGGCGGCCGGGGAGGCGGGCGGCCAGCCAGTCGTAGACCTCCTGCACCAGGGGGGCGCACTCCTGCAAATCCAGGCCCACATAGGCCCGCTTGGCGGCGTACCGCCCGGTGCGCTCCAGCGTATCCAGCACGCTGATGTGCTGCTTGGTCCATACGGTGATCTCGTCCACACTGCCGCCTCCTCTCTTACCCCAGGCGGACCTCCTGGGCCTCCTCTGGCAGGAAGCAGCCCTTCATGTCGTATTTGTTGTACCCACTGTAGTCGGAGAGGGCCCGGCCCTCCAGAAAATAGCTGCGGATAAACCGCTTGCCGTCCACGCAGGTCCAGTTCTCCTGGTCCCAGGAGAGATAGCCGTCCTCATCGGTGCGCTTCTGGGCGAAGACCAGGTCCACCTGGCGGTTGTGGTTGGCCACCAGGTCGATGAGCTGCTCTGCGGTCAGGTCCAGTTCCGTCTTGTTGACGGTGTCAATTACTCTCATCCCGGCAGCCCCCTTAAGAGATATAGCCTGCGGCCTTAAGGATCTCCTGGGCTTTGGCCAGGTTGGCCTCGCTCATCATCACCAGGGGACCGGTGCAGCCCATGCCGGTCTCGGCGTAGATGCCGGCCTTCCACAGGGCCTTGGCGGCGTCCTCCAGGTCCATGACCTCAATGCCGGGGATGCTGGCGGTGCAGGGCTCGGCGGGGGGAGCTTTCACGTCCTCGTCCTCTATGGCGGCGCCCTTGGCAGCGGCCTTGCGGGCCTCCAGGAGCTTGCTGAGCCCCGCCCGCTCGGCGGCGGCGAACTCCTTCTCCGCAATGGCGAAGACCTTGCCCTTCACCAGCTGCGCCGCGAACTCCAGGGCGTTGGCCACCAGAGGCGCGCCGCTGGCACGGGACAC
>CATIYU010000158.1 GCA_949739085.1 uncultured Eubacteriales bacterium
CAGGGGAACATGTGGCCCAGCAGGCAGAAGAGGCCCGTCCAATATTTGCTGTAGGCCAGCAGCCAGGGCATCTCCTCCGCCCAGAGCGCCCCCCCCAACACAACGCGGACGGCCGCCATGCCAAGCAGCACCGCCGCCACCGCCTTCAGCGCGTCGCAGAGGATTACCACCAGCGTCAGCGGCCCGCCAAAGGTGCGGTAGAAGTTGGTGAGCCCCGCGTTGCCGCTGCCGTGGGTGCGCACGTCGTCTCTGAGGATATACTTGGAGACGATGACCGCGCCGTTGAAACACCCCAGAAAGTAGGAGATCAGCGCCGCCACCGGCGCCGCGTACAGCAGGGGACCAGGGATGAGAACGCTGTGTTCCATTGCAATCAGACCTTTCCAATCATAAAATATCCGCCGCCGCGGGGAGATCACGCCGGGACGCCTACGCCTCCTCCTTGTCGCCCTTCTGGCGGATGGTCATTTGGATGGGCGTCCCCTCCAGGCCGAACACGTTGCGGATCTGGTTCTCCAGATACCGCTGGTAGGAGAAGTGGAAGAGCCGCGCGTCGTTGCAGAAGCAGATAAAGTGGGGCGGCTTGACCCCCGCCTGGGTCATATAGTAGATTTTCAGCCGCCGCCCCTTGTCGGTGGGGGGCTGGACCCGGGTCTGGGCGTCCGCCAGGACGCTGTTGAGCATCCCGGTGGTGATGCGGGTGTTGGCCTGGTTGTTGACGTACTGGATGAGCTCAAAGAGCCGGTCCACCCGCTGGCCAGTCATGGCGGAGATAAAGAGGATGGGCGCGTAGGCCATATATCCCAGGTCCCGGCGGATGTCCTCCCGCATCCGGTCCATGGTCTTGCCGTCCTTCTCCACCAGGTCCCACTTGTTGACCACGATGATGCTGGCTTTCCCGGCCTCGTGGGCCATACCGGCCACCTTGGTGTCCTGCTCCGTGACGCCGTCCTGGGCATCGATCAGGATGAGGCAGACGTCCGAACGCTCAATGGCCATCTGGGCCCGGAGGACGCTGTAGCGCTCAATGGACTCGTCCACCTTGGCCTTCTTCCGCATACCGGCGGTGTCGATGAAGACATACTTGCCGGTCTCGTTCTCGAAATAGGAGTCAATGGCGTCCCGGGTGGTACCGGCCACGTCGCTGACGATGGCGCGCTGCTGGCCCAGAATTTTGTTAGTCAGGGAGCTCTTGCCCACGTTGGGCTTGCCGATGATGGCCACCTGAACCCGGTCAACATCCTCCTCGCCGGCGTCCGGCGGCGGGAAGTAGGCCACGCAGGCGTCCAGCAGGTCCCCGGTGCCGTGGCCGTGGACGGCGGAGACGGCGATGGGGTCCCCCAGGCCCAGGTTGTAGAATTCGTAGTAGTCCGGGTCCACCGCCCCCACGGAGTCCATCTTGTTCACCGCCAACACAATGGGCTTGCCGCTGCGCAGGAGCATGGCCGCCACCTCCTGGTCCGAGGCGGTGAGCCCGGTGCGGACGTCGGTGAGAAAGACGATGACGTCCGCGTGGCTGATGGCGATGCCCGCCTGCTCCCGCATGAAGGCAAGGATTTCGTTGTCCGTCCGGGGCTCAATGCCGCCGGTGTCGATGAGGGTGAATTTCCGGCCGTTCCAGTCGGTCTCCCCGTAGATGCGGTCCCGGGTCACGCCGGGGGTGTCCTCCACGATGGAGACCCGCCTCCCGATGAGCTTGTTAAAAAGCGCGGACTTGCCCACATTGGGCCTGCCCACAATGGCTACAATAGGCTTTGGCATTCTCTTACTCCTTTATTTCCGTCCCAGAACCGCGTCCAGCAGGTCGAAGCCGTCCTGCTCCACCACGGTCACCTTAAGGCCCAGCTCCCGTTCCACGTCCCCGGTATGGAGGCCGTCCAGGAACACGTCCCCGCCGTGGCGCAGCATGTTGACGGGGATCAGCAGGCGAGCTCCCAGGTCCCGGCCCCTCAGCTGGCGGATGAGGTCCCCGCCGGTGACCAGACCCGCCACGTCCACCGTATGGCCGAAGAAATCGTTCTGGATGGCGATGACCTGCCCCTGTACGCCCAGCTGGTCCCGGGCCTTACCGGCCAGCTCCTCCAGGAAGGGCGCGGCGCTGGCGCCGGTGGCGATGGTGTAGAAGGAAGCCTCCACGGGGCCGTCCTCCAGGCGCAGAGCGGCCTCGAACTCCGAAATCAGGCTCCGCAGCATCCCCACGCCGTTTTCCAGCTGCACGTAGCCCTCGTAGTAGTCCTCCCCGGGAAGCGGTAGGCCCGCCCGGATATAGAGCTCGTCCGAGCAGAAGAACAGCCGGGTCCCCCGCTCCGCCAGACATTTTTCCCCGAAGGCGTCCACCTGGCGGATGACCGCGCCAGCGAGCTCCCGGTCCACGGGCCGCAGCGGGGAGAGGCCCTCGCGGTACCTTGTCAGCCCCACCGGCACCACCGAACAGCTGGCAAACCCCCAGGCGGCCATGTCCTCCATGGTCCGCTGGAGTTGGTCCCCGTCGTTGTACCCGGGGCAAAGGACGATTTGCCCGTTCATCACGATTCCGGCCCCGGCAAAGGAGCGCATATAGGCCAGACTCTCTCCGCCCGCCTTGTTCCCCAGCAGGATGGAGCGCAGCTTGGGGTCTGTAGCGTGGACGGAGACGTTGATAGGGCTGATGCGCAGGTCGATAATCCGCTGGGCCTCCCGGGGGGAGAGGTTGGTGAGGGTGATATAGTTGCCCATGAGGAAGCTCAGCCTTGCGTCGTCGTCCTTGAAGTAGAGGGTATCCCGGCATCCGGGGGCCATCTGGTCCACAAAGCAGAACAGGCAGTGGTTGCTGCACGGCCTGGGCTCGTCCATGAGGTAGGTCTCAAAGTTCAGGCCCAGTTCCTCCGTCTCCGGCTTTTTCACCCGCAGGGTGCGCCGGGAGCCGTCCGGTGCCTCCAGCACCAGTTCCGGGTCCCGGTCGTAGCCAAAAAACCGGTAGTCCAGCACGTCCTCCACCGGATGTCCGCCGATGGAGATGAGTTTTTCCCCCGGGCGCACCCCGGCCCGGTCCGCCGGGGAGCGGCGGTCCACGCTCTTAACCACAGTGCTCATAGTTCCTTCTCCCACATTTTCTTGACATTGAGTATACTGTAAATTTTCCCAGTTTTCAATATAAAATTCTGGTAGGGGCCGCCGTAGGGGCTTTCGCCGGAGTTTTTTACAAATGCACTTGAATCGCCGGGCAAAAATTGGTACAATAAGGACAGATATTTCCCCTTCCCCAGGCGCTCAATACCGTACAGGAGGAACAATTGATATGGATTACCAAAAGGAATACCAAAAGTGGCTGGCCAGCGGCGCGCTCACCCCGGACCAGCAGGCGGAGCTGGAGGCTATCAAGGACGACCCCAAGGAGATTGAAAGCCGCTTCTACGGCCCCCTGGAGTTCGGCACCGCCGGACTTCGCGGCACCATGGCCATGGGCCTGCACCACATGAATATCTATGTCGTGCGCCACACCACCCAGGCCTTTGCCAATGTCATCTGCGCCGAGGGCGAACAGGCCAAGGAGCGGGGCGTGGCCATCTGCATGGACTGCCGCCTCAACGGCATGGACTTTGCCCGGGCCGCCGCCGAGGTCTGCGCCGCCAGCGGCATCAAGGTCCGCATCTTCGAGTCCCTGCGGCCCACCCCGGAGCTGAGCTTC
>CATIYU010000159.1 GCA_949739085.1 uncultured Eubacteriales bacterium
CCCGGACGTGCTGGACACCTGGTTTTCTTCCGCGCTCTGGCCCTTTTCTACGCTGGGCTGGCCCGACAAGACCCCGGAGCTGGACTACTTCTATCCCACCAGCGTTTTAGTCACTGGCTACGACATCATTTTCTTCTGGGTGGCCCGGATGATCTTCTCCGGCTGCGAGCAGATGAAGAAGTTCCCCTTCGAGAAGGTCCTCATCCACGGCCTGGTCCGGGACGGCAAGGGCCGGAAGATGTCAAAGAGCCTGGGCAACGGCATCGACCCCCTGGAGATCGCGGACAAGTACGGCGCGGATGCGCTCCGCTTCAATCTTATCACTGGCAACAGCCCTGGCAACGATATGCGCTTCTATGTGGAGAAGTGCGAGGCCATGCGCAACTTCGCCAACAAGATCTGGAACGCCAGCCGGTTCGTGCTTATGAACCTGACCATTGACGAAGTGAAGCTTCCGGAGAAGCTGGAGCTGGAAGACAAGTGGGTCCTCTCCAAGCTGAATACCCTGGTTAGGGAGGCCACCGAAAACCTGGAGGCATATGAGCTGGGCGTGGCATCCGCCAAGGTCTACGACTTTATTTGGGACACGTACTGCGACTGGTATATTGAGCTGACCAAGAGCCGTATGCAGGGGGAGGACGCGGAGAACGCGCAGAACGTGCTCTGCTACGTACTCATCCAGCTGCTGAAGCTGCTGCACCCCTTCATGCCCTTCATTACCGAGGAGATCTATCAGGCCCTGCCTCACGTAGCGGGGGAGGAGAGTCCCTTCCTGATGCGCACGAACTGGCCGGAGTATAGCGAGGCACTGGTGTTCACCGGTGAGGAGGCGGCCATGGAGAGCATCATGGACGTCATCCGGGCTATCCGGGCCCGCCGGGCGGAGATGAACGTGGCCCCCGGCCGGAAGGTGCAGCTCACCATCGCCACGGCCCAGAGAGACACCTTTACCGCCGGAGCGCCCTTCTTCCAGCGCTTGGCCTCAGCCAGCGAGGTCCACATTGTGGACGCCGCCCCGGCCTCCCAGGGCATGGTAGAGGTAGTCACTCACGCCGCACGGGTGTTCATGCCCCTGGCGGAGCTGGTGGACGTCCAGCAGGAGCTGGAGCGCATTGCCAAGGAAAAGGCCAAGGCAGAGGGCCATCTCAAAGGCATTGAGGCGAAGCTGAATAACGAGGCGTTTACCTCCAAGGCGCCAGCCCACATCGTCCAGAACCAGCGGGATCAGGCTGAAAAGCTGCGGGCCCTCATCGCCCAGCTGGAGCAATCGGCGGCGGCCATGCGGGGGGCCTAACCGCCCCTGGCTGGCAGACGCAACGGACCGCCGTATGATGCAAAAACATCATGCGGCGGTCCTCTATGGCGGTTATTTACAGGGCTGTTTCCCGGTTACGCGTTTACCAGGGGCTTGCGCCTGGGGGCGGTCTCCACCAGGAGGGCCAGCACGTAGTCGGGAATGGTGTGGCTGTAGCTGACCTCCATGCGGAGCTGCCCCTCCTGCCCGGCGGTGTCCCGGGCCAGCAGTTCTGGGTCCAAAAAGTCCATATGTTGGAGGGTGGAGCGCACGCCGGTGTCCAGAGCCACCCAAAGGTCCAGACCGTCCAGCGCATAGAACTCCCGCTGGTAGGTCAAGAGCACTTGGGGCAGGAGCATCTGTTCGGTCAGACTGTTGTGGAATTCCCTTAGCAGGGGGTTGCGGCGGTCCAGAAGCCAGCCAGTTTCCCCGGCCAGCAGGGCACGGCACTCGGCCTCGGCCACCATGGCGGTGGTGCGGGTATCATCCAGCCGCTTTTCCAGCAGCAGATATGTGGGGTCGTCATCATAGTAGTGAAGGGCGAAGACGGGCTGGCCCTGTCCGTCCCGGGACACGAGCGCCGGACGGTAGCTGTTAAAGAGAAGCGTGTGAACGCTGGCGGAACCGGTGGCGTCCGGCGCGGCGGCGATAAGCCGGGAGCGCAGGGCGGTGTAATCGGTCTGGGTGATGAGGTACTCCATGTGGTGCTCATAAGACTGTGTGGATAACATGACCATCCTCCTTTTGTCTCTACCAAAATAACCAAAGAAAAAGAACTGGGTATGGATGGAATTTGAACAAAGTGTTAAAATCCGTTAAGGTTTTATTCTGCGGCCCTCCAGGGGCCAGTGCAAGCGGCAAAACCCTCTCGACATGGCGGCTGCCGTGTGTTATAATAAGACAGTTCTAAACCTTTTTCTGCGGAGGAGAGTTTATGAAATTCCTTGCCAACCAAAAGCTTGCCACCCGTATTGGCGTGATTACCACAGCCATCACCCTGGCCGGTATGCTGCTGCTGTGGCTGATTGTATCCACCAATACCGCATCTATGGTCCAAAATGACATTACCAACCAGATGACCGACGCTGTGGAGTCCAGAGCCGCCATCATCAACGAGTATGTGTCCTCTGCGGAGGAGTATGTGGCCGCTTTCGCCCTGGCGGACGAGGTCCGGGGCCTTCTGCGGGACCCGGGAAATCCGGAACTGCTGAGGCGGGCCCAGGAATATACAGAGGACTTTGCCGCCGTAAAGGGTGTGTTTGAGGGGCTGTACATCGCCACCCCGGACACCTATGTCCTGACCCATACCTCCCAGGGGGCCATCGGCATCACCACCCGGGAGGGGGATTCTCTGAAAAGCTTTCAGGACACCATCCTGTCCCAGCAGGCACTGACAAATTTGGGCATTATGCGCTCCCCCGGAACTGGCAGCATGATTCTCTCCATGTACTGTCCCATTTTTGAGGGATCCCGGTGCATTGGCTACGTGGGGGCCGGCGTCTTTGCCAGCCATCTGGTAGACTCCCTCCTGCATCTGGATATGAAGGGGCTGCCCAGTAGTGAGTATGTATTTTTGAACGTAGACACCGGGGTATATTTGTACCACGAGGACGATACTCTGCTGAACACGGAGACCACCGACCAGGGCTACCAGGAGATTATCCGGCGTATCCGGGCCGATGGGGACGTGCAGGCCAATACATATTCCTATCGGGATGAAAACGGAACCAAACAGCTGGTAGTGTACAAATATCTGCTGGATCGCGGCTGGGTCTTTATGGTCCGGGACAGCGCCGGCGAGGTCTATGGCGCTGTGACGGAGGTGCGCTTGATTGTGGGCGTGCTGTGCGCGGTAGTGGCCGCAGCCGTAATTCTCATTACCCTGCTCATTCTGCGGCGGGAGGGCCGGGAGCTCATGGCTGTGGAGCGGGCCATCGGCCACCTGGGGGACTTGAACCTCTCAGCAGACCAGGAGCTAGAGGGCTTTTATGACAGAGCCGACGAGATCGGTCTGATTGCCCTTACCACCCACCGGGTCTGCGGCTGTCTGCGGAAGACCATTGACGATGTGGGGCGGATTTTGGGTGAAATGGCGGAGGGAAATCTGGCTGTGGATGTGCGCAAGAACGAGGCGTACTACATTGGTGATTTCAAGGCGCTGTCCGAGAGCCTCCAATCGATCCACGCCAATCTGGTGAAGGTTATCCGGGACATCTCCCAGGTGGCCAGCCAGGTGGATACCAGCGCGGACCGGGTGTCCGCCGGCGCACAGGCGCTGAACCAGGGGACCATGGAGCAGGCGGTTTCTATCGACGGACTGGTGTCCAACGTTACCTCCATCACCGCACAGATTCAAACCAGCGCCGTGCGCTGCGGCAGCGCCAGCGAGCTGGTGGGCCGGGCCACCGGTTACGCGGCCGAGGCCGACACAAAAATGGAGCAGCTTATTACCGCCACCCAAAATATCGACCGCTCCTCCGCCCAGATCGCTACCATTACCAAGACCATTGAAGATATCGCTTTCCAGACCAACATCCTAGCGCTGAACGCCTCTGTAGAGGCTGTCCGGGCTGGCACGGCAGGGAAGGGCTTCTCCGTTGTGGCGGACGAGGTCCGAAACCTTGCAGCCAAGTCCGCCGAGGCGGCTCAGAACACCAATAGTCTTATCAACCGGTCTATTCAAGATGTGAAGACGGGCACCGAGTCCACCAGTCTCGCCGTCTCCTCCATGAAGGATGTGGACGGCTGCATCCAGGCGATTAAGTCGCTGATGGACGAAATTGCTACCGCCAGTGTCCAACAGTCGGAGATGATCGCTTTTGTGGAAACGGGCATTAAGGAGATTTCCGCAGTTGTGCAGGCCAACGCGGCGGCGGCGGAGAAGAGCGCGGCGGTCTCCAAGGAGCTCTCCAACCAGGCACGGACTCTTAACAGCCTTATCAGCCGCTTTCATATTGCCTAGATCTGTAGGCTGGGAGGCTTGACAGATTGAACAAGGGCCGCAGGCGTATGCCTGCGGCCTTTGTTCTTAGAACATCTCAATATAGGCGTCCCGTTCCGCGCCCACGGAGACGTATTTTATTGGACAGCCCACCGCTTTCTCTAAATAGGCGATATAGTCCAGTGCGGCCTGGGGCAGGTCCTCCCGCCTGCGGCAGACGGACACATCTCCAAAGCCTTCCAGATACTCGTACACCGGCTTGGCCCGGTCCAGCCGCAGGCCGGAGGGGAACTCGGTGGTCCGTTGGCCGTCAATCTCGTAGGCCACGCAGACAGGCACTTTGTCCAGATAGCCAAGCACGTCCAGCTTTGTCAGGGCAATCTCTGTGGCGCCCTGCATGGCCGCGCCGTACCGGCTGGCCACCACGTCAAAGCCGCCCACCCGGCGGGGACGTCCTGTGGCTGCGCCGTACTCACCGCCGGCCTCCCGCAGGCGGCCTGCCTCCCCGCCGAAGAACTCACAGGTAAAGGGCCCCTCGCCCACGCAGCTGGAGTAGGCCTTCATGATGCCGATGGAGCGGTCCAGCTTCCTGCCGGGGATTCCCGCGCCCACCGGGGCGTAGGCGGCGATCGTGTTGGAACTGGAGGTGTAGGGGTAGATGCCGAAGTCGATATCCCGCAGCGCCCCCAGCTGGGCCTCGAAGAGGATGTCCCGGCCTTCGTCCGCGGCCTGGTTCAAAAATTGGGTGGTGTCACAGATATATTCCAACCAGGGCAGGCCGAACTCCTGCAGCCAGGAGAGAACCTCGCCGGGCTGGACGCCCTCATGGCCATAGCCCCGCTCCACGGTCAGGTTCTTCCAGGCCACAATATCGCCCACCCGCTCCTCTATGCGCTCCAGGTCTAGCAGGTCCCCCATGCGCAGGGCCTTCTTCATATATTTGTCGGCGTAGACCGGCGCAATGCCCCGGCGGGTGGAGCCGAACTTCTTCCCAGCCAGCCGGTCCTCCTCCAAGCAGTCCAGAAGCTTGTGGTAGGGCATACAGATGGTGGCCCGGCTGCTGATTTTCAGGTTCTCTGGCGTAACAGAGATGCCGCCGTCCCGGAGCCGCTGAACCTCGGCGCACAGGTGCTCCAGATCGATGACCATGCCCGGCCCCAGCACGTTGACTGTTCCGTCCCGGAGGATGCCGGAGGGCATCAGGTTCAGGATAAATTTGCCTTTGTCGTTGACCACAGTGTGGCCGGCGTTATTGCCGCCCTGATAGCGCACAACAATATCATATTTCTCGCTGAGCAGGTCCACCATACGGCCCTTGCCCTCGTCGCCCCAGTTGACGCCCACGATTGCAGTTAGCATGACTTTGTCCCCCACATATTTGGATTCTCGGCGCGTCTTCCCGCCTCTGGGCGGAAATGCGCATACCATTCATTAGGATAACACAAATTGTTGGTAAAAACAACGAGAATTTCCATTCATTTTGTAAATATCCGCCGCAGGACAAAGAAATTCCGTCCTGCGGCGAACGGCTTCTCAGGAAATGTTGAAAAAGCACTTGCGGGATAGAATAAAAAATTGTATAATGGGACGAAGAGGACCAGGGACGGAGCGGTAAACGCCGGTAAAAATGGTTCGTCTTGAAAGGAGCTGTAGTATGAGTTTTTTCGATGAGTTGCCCCAGAAGGCCAGAGGCATGGCTGACGTGGTGGGGGAGAAGGCCCGGGAGGCCGTGGATTCGGCCAAAATTTCGGCCGCGATCTTGACGGAAAAGCGGGAGCTTTCCAAAAATTACCACGCCATTGGCCAGTGGTACGTATGCGAGCACACCGGTGAGGTCCCCAGCGCCATCGCGGATGTGGTAGCCGCCGTGCGGGCGTCTCAGGAGAGGATCTCGGAGCTCCAGGCCCGCCGGGAGGCGGCGGAGGCGGCAGAGGCCGACTCTGAACCGGAGGGAGTGGTCTGCCCCGTGTGCGGGAAGATCAGCAATACCAAGTTCTGCCCCCACTGCGGTGCGCCCATGGGGGAGTAATAGGCGGGGGAGCCGGGGACTGTCCGGCTCTCCTTTTCTTATGCACTCATGCTGTTAGCATCCGGTTCCGCCGCCGGAGACATGCTCTGTATTGGCATGTAAATAGTTCTTTTAGCCCTTCAGAAAAAGGGCGGGGGGAGGCGAAAAATGCTGGATAGGAGCGAGGTGGGCAAGCGAGGCTACCTCAACGAAGACTACCGGCTGTTCCACCTGCGGGACAGCCGGGCGCTGAAGCTGGACTACCACTACCACGAATTTGACAAGCTGGTGCTCCAGTTGGGCGGCCGGGTGGCCTACCACATTGAGGGGAAGAGCTACAGCCTCCAACCTATGGACATCCTGCTGGTCAGCCGGAACCTGATTCACCTGCCAGAAATCGACCTTGGGCAGACCTACGAGCGGATGGTGCTGTGGATGAACCGGGAGTTTTTGTCCCGGTTTGGCGGCGGGGAGACGGATTTGGCGGCCTGCTTTACCCTCACTGCCCAGCGGGGGATTCACCTCTTCCGTCCCCGGGGCGAGGACCGGGAGCGTTACCGGAGCCTGATGGAACAGATCGAGACCGCCGCCGCCGGAGACGGCTTTGGAGCCGGGCTGCTGGCGGACACCTATGTGCTCCAGCTGATGATCGCCCTGAACCGGGACATTCTGGCGGCCCCCGCCGGGGCGGAGGTCTACCGTTTTGACCCCAAAATGGAGGAGGTCACCCACTTCATCCGGGACAACCTGGAGGGGGAGCTCTCTATCGAGCGGCTGGCCAGAACCTTCTATCTGAGCCGGTACTATCTCATGCACCGCTTCAAGGAGGTTTACGGCTGCACAGTCCACCAGTACATCCGGCAGAAACGGCTCCAGCGGGCGGCGGAGGACATCCGCAGGGGAGTGCCGGTGCTGAAGGCGGCGGAGGAGGCCGGGTTCGGGGACTACTCCGTGTTCCTGCGGGCCTTCCGGGCGGCCTATGGCCGCAGTCCCAGAGAGTGGAAATAGGGGGCCAGCAGCTCCCTGTACTCCTCCAGCGCCGCCAAGCCTTTGGGCCCTACCCGGTAGACGTACCGGGCGGTGCCCGGAGCCGCCTCCCGCTCAAACCAACCCAGTACGTTGCGGCCCACAATGGATGCGGTATTCTCCGGTCCACCCCGTTTTTTGATCTCGAAAACGGATAGGGGGCCGCTGGCTTGCAGAATCCCCGCCACCAGAAGGGCCTGCTCCTTGTAGGCGGTGAGGATTTTTTTCCGCGTGACGCCGCCGGTATTGGCGGCATTGGTCCGGTTGGCGTGCTCCCGGAGCACCGCCAACCGGCGTTTTTTGTCCGTCCGGGGGCGGCTGGCCTCCTTGGGATGTACCGCTACGTCGATCTGGGGTATGCCTCCGGCGGAAAAGCCCACAAAGATCAGCCCCAGGGCAAGCCTCCGGCAGAGGGACTGCATATCCCGGACCTGGGGGGATGCGTAGCCCCGCTTGGGCAGCGGCACCGCCACATACACGCCGTCGGCAATGCGCTGGCGGTCCATGGCCTGATAGACCAGCTCCAGGGTGAATCCCCGTTTCAGCTCCACCACAATGAGCTCGCCATCCCGGCAGGCGGTGATGTCGCAGTTTTTTACCTCCCCCTTCACGTCGTAGCCCAGGGATGCCAGATAGTCCCGCACCGGGGTGTACAGGCTACTCTCCGGAAGCTGTTCCATGGGCTCAATAGCCACGGACCCGGTCCACCAGATTTTCCGGCAGCTCTCCGGCGGCGTAGCGGGCCAGGTCCCGGAGGAACATGTCCACATCCAGATCGCAGGTCAGGCCCAGGGACATGTTGCCGGAGACGTGAGGGGTGAGGATGGTGTTGGGGCAGGTCCAGAGGGGGTGGTCCGCCGGAAGGGGCTCCGGAGTCATCACGTCCAGGGCTGCTCCAGCCAGACGGCGGGCCTGGAGGGCCTCCACCAGAGCCTCCTGGTCGATGGCTGCGCCCCGGCCCACGTTGACCACAAACGCTGTGGGGGGAAGCAGGGCGATACGATCCCGGGACAGAATGCCAACGGTCTCCCGGGTAGCGGGCAGAGCCATGATGAGGGCGTCCACCTGGGGGAGGACGCTGTCAAGTTCCGCAGTGGGCATCACCCGGTCAAAGGCAGGCTCGGCGGATGTTCCGCTGCGGCAGACCCCGGTTACGCTGGCTCCCAGAGCCTTGAGGCGGCGGGCGGTGTTACGGCCAATGTCCCCGGTCCCCAGCATGACCACCCTGCTGCCGGTAATGGAGCGGATGGGGGTGTAGTAGGGCCACTGGCGGTCCCTCAGGGCGGCTTGATACTCCGGCATCCGGCGCAGCAGCATCAGCAGAACCATGACGATGTGTTCGGAGATGGCGGGGCCGTAGGCCCCGGAGCTGTTGGAGAGGAGGCAGTCCGGGTGGGGCCAGATGGCGGGGTCCAGGTAGGGCTCCACCCCGGCGAAATCGGTGCAGAGCCAGCGGAGTTTTTCCGCGTGGTTCAGCAGGCCGGGGGTGGCGTGGCCGTAGATGACCTCGTACTCCCCGATGCGGGAGGCCAGGTCCCCGGCGTCCGTATTGCTGTTGTAGTAGTCGGTTTGGAACCCGAGGGACCCGGCGGCGGCATCAATGCGGCGGCGGTAGGCGTCGTTCATAAAGCTGACATAGACGGCGATTTTTTTCATAACAACCTCTCTATTTTAAAAATTTGGTATTAGGACAGCTCTGCCAGCACCTGTTCGGCGGTACGCAGGCCGTCGGCGGCGGCGGATAGAATGCCCCCGGCATCCCCCGCCCCTTCGCCGCAGGGCCAGAGGCCCCGGACAACGGATTCCCCCCGCTGGTCCCGGAGGATGCGCAGAGGACAGGAGGAGCGGGTCTCCACGGCGGTGAGCACCGCGTCGGGAGCGGCGTAGCCGTGGACCTTTTTGTCCAGAAGGGGCAGAGCCTGGGCGATGGACTGGCAGAGGAACTCCGGCAGCACGTCCCAGAGATTGTGCCACCGCACCCCCGGGCGGTAGGTGGGGCGGACGGTTCCCGGTCCTGTGGAGGGGCGGCGGAGGAGAAAGTCCTCCACTCGCTGGGCGGGGGCTCTGAACCCGCCGCCCCCAGCGGCGTAGGCCCGCTCCTCCAGGTCCCGCTGGAAGGCGATTCCCGCCAGCGGCCCCCCGGGGAAGTCCTCCGGCGTGACGCTGGCCAGAAGACCGCCGTTGCAGTTCTCCCCGTCCCGGGCGAAGAGGCTCATGCCGTTGGTGACAGCCCGGCCCGGCTCGCTGGCGGCGGCCACCACCTGTCCTCCGGGGCAGACGCAGAAGCTGAACACTCCCCGGCCATTTTCCAGGTGGCAGCTGAGCTTATAGCTGGCAGCTGGCAGGCGGGGATGTCCAGCCAGCACCTTGTATTGGGCCAGGTCGATGTCCGCCTGCCGGTGCTCAATGCGCACGCCCACAGCCAAGGGTTTGGCCTCCAGGGGGACTCCGGCGGCGTGGAGCATCGCAAAGGTGTCCCGGGCACTGTTGCCCAGGGCCAGGATGGCAGCGGCGGCGGGGAGGCGGTAGGGTCCCTCCGGACCCTCGATTTCCAGGGCAAGCAGCCGTCCTGCCGCCTGCTCCAAACCCGCCAGGCGGTGGCCGAAGCGGATGTCACAGCCCAGTTCTGTCAGCTCCCGCCGCAGGCTGGCCAGTACACGGCGGAGATAGTCGGTGCCTACGTGGGGCTTGGCGTCGTATAGAATGCAGGGGGGCGCGCCGTGGTTCACTAGGGTTTCTAAGATAAACCGGTGACGGAGGTCCCGGGTGCCGGTATTCAGCTTGCCGTCAGAGAAGGCTCCGGCCCCTCCCTCGCCAAACTGGACATTGGACTGTAGATCCAGCTTCCCCGTCTGCCAGAACCGCTCTACGTCCGCCTGCCGCCGCTCCACGTTCCAGCCCTGTTCCAGCAGGATGGGCCGTGCGCCGCAGCGGGCCAGGGCCAGGGCACAGAAAAGCCCTCCGGGCCCCGCGCCCACCACCACCGGCGGCGTCTCCGGCGGGGAGACCGGTGGGGGTAGCTGGTAGGCCGCCTCTGTGACAGCAGAAACGGCCCTATTTTTGCAGCGCCGGAGGACCCGGGTCTCGTCCTGTAGCGCGGTCCGCAAGGTGTAGACAAACCGGACCCCCTCCCGGGCGTCCACTGCCCGGCGGAGGATTTGCAGGTCCAGAAGTTCCCCCGCCGGAATCCGCAGCGCGGCGGCGGCTTTCTGGCGGAGCAGGGCTTCGTCTTCCTCCAGCCCCAGCTTGATTCCCTCAATTTGCAGCATATGATGACTCCATTTCCCTGAAAGCGTCCAGGCGGCCCCACCGGCAGGCGATGAGCTGGGCCGCTACAGACACCGCGATTTCTCCCGGGGTCTTCCCGCCGGTGGGCAGGCCGATGGGGGAGTGGACGCGGTCCACATCCGCCGGGGAGAACCCGGCGGCAAGAAGCCGCTCCCGGACGGCGGCAGCTTTTTTCCGGCTGCCGATACAGCCGATATACTTTGCCGGGGTGCGGAGGACCTGGGTTAACACAGCGCAGTCCGCCTGATGGCCGTGGGTCATCACCACTGCGTAGTCCTCCGTTGTCAGGGGGTCCAGGCGCTCCAGAGCGTCCTCATAGGGGCCGCAGAGCACGGCGGCTGCCTCGGGAAAAAAGTCCCGATGGGCGGCCTGGGGCCGGTCGTCCCAGACCACCGTCCGGAAGTCCGCCTGGGCCAGGATGGAGGCCAGTGCCCGGGCCACGTGGCCCCCGCCAAAGAGGTACACCGTCTCCGCCCGGCGGAGAGGTTCCGCATAGAGGAGAGGTTCTCCACGGTCCAGCAGGCCCGCGCCGCCCAGCAGGGGGGAGAGGCGCTCCAGGGGAAGATCCAGGCCGCAGAAGGCATCCTCCCGGCATACGCCCATGCGCCAGCCGTCCGGCGCAATCTCCGTAACCAGCCAGGAGGGCCGGGCACTGTCCAGCGCGGCTAAAACCGGCTCCAGGACGGTCCGGTCCGCCGGACGGAAGTACTGAAAGTACACCTCCACGCTGCCGCCGCAGGCCATGCCTGCGCCGTCCGGAGAGAGACGGTAGGTCTCCCATCTGGAGCGCCGCTGTTTCAGCAGCTTTTGGGCCAGCAGGACCGCCTGGTATTCCGCCGCGCCGCCGCCAATGGTTCCGGAGGTTGTTCCGTCCGCTAGAACCAACATTTTAGCCCCGGCTCCCCGGGGGACAGACCCCTGGCTGGCCAGGATGCCGCACAGCACCGCTTCCCGGCCTGCGGACAGCTCCTGGTGCAGGAGCGTAAAGAGTTTTTTGGAAGTATTCACCGTTTCTTTTCCCCTTTGCATTGCTCAGTCTATCGCTTCTTCATGTATGATAACGCTGTAGCCGTCAGTGTCATCTGTTTTTCCGCTTTCCTTTTCGGATTATTGTTGCTCAACGCCATTCGACAAAATGATTCGTTAAAATATCTAAAGCGAGCAGTTACCCTATACAGACATGTAACTGCTCGGTAAATTCGAATTTTTCGATTTGGATATTTACGATAAGATACTTATAATAGCAATCGCGCAAATCAATAATACTCCCACACTAAATATGACAATCACTTTTTTAACCTGTTTATCCCCTTTTAGTGCCGTATCTATTTTATTTGAAAATAAATCACAGATAATGGCAACTACCATTAACAATATAGACATTGATAATACAGAAAGTTTTTCCATAGTTCCCTCCGCAACTTCCGATTTGCTGAGCTGATTATAGCACACAGTTATTACCGCATCAACTTGGTTTTGGAGAAATTGCCAAAGTGATACCTCGGCAACACTTTTCTCAAAAGGGACTTTTCCACCGTGTTCTTGACTTCTTTTGTAAAAAGGTGTATAATAATTTTCCTTTTTGTCCCGGAGCTCCCAACTCCGGCTCTGGAAAGAGGGCGGTTCTGTCGTGGACGGGGAAGGCTCGTGACCTCCCGTCCATCTTGCGGGCGGGGCCGTCTCCCAGCGGCTTTTAAGGCTATGGTCCACAAAACCTCTCACAGAGGGCGGACGCCGCTCCATCTCCATGGAATGC
>CATIYU010000160.1 GCA_949739085.1 uncultured Eubacteriales bacterium
GTTGACGAAATCGACCAGATTGGTATAGAGGTTTTGCTTGCTGGTTACACCCCAGCTGATATCTCGGGACGATGTAACAGCGGGGCTTTCAACCGTTCCGGAATAGCTCTTGGAAATCTGCATTACTCGTATCCCTCCAATACTTGAACCGGTATATTGATATCCGCCATCTCGTGGAAGTCTGCCAGAATAAGGCCGCCCCCTCCTCTTGCCGGCAGATTGTCCAACGCCTCCTCAATGGCTGTGTTGACCTGCTCCATGGTAGCCGCTTCCGCTACGCCCCGCTCCAGGTTGTTCATTCGTTCCGCAGTAATCAAGTCCCCGTCCTTCCAGACGGTCCCCGTATATGGCATACTTAACTTCCCCTCTTTCCTATGATTGCCGCGCCGGTCCTACCGGCTCCGATGATTCCGCTGGTTTCATCCACCACCGGCGGGGGCCGGTGAGCCAGCTTCTCCCGGCGCAGCTGGTAATGGGTGTATTGGGCAAGATCTGCGTGGGTGAAGCCTGCGAGATAAGCGTGGGTGTTGTAGATCACCTCAACAATTGCCGTCAGGTGCGCGGGAACGACACGCTCAAGCAGGTCCCGCACCTCGTTGATGCTGCCCTCGCTGCTCAGCTCCAGCTTCACACGCAGAAAATAGTCGTTGGGCCGCAAATCAAGCCGGTATCCGTCCTCGCCGCATAGAACGTCCAACTTCTGGCGCAGGAAGCTGAGGGTAAAGGGCGGGCGCAGTGCCAGGCGGTTGAGCACCCGGAGGCGGCGGAACTCCAGAGACTCCCCCAGCGTGTAGAGGATGCGCAGAATGGCCTCCCACTGGGCCGCCGCGCTCTCGTCCATGGTCTGAACAAACAGATTGCGGTGAATCCGCGCCATAGCCGTCGCCAATGCCTCCAGCTCCTCCTTCTCGCTGCGGCATAGATACTGAAAATCCAGTATCTCCCGGAACCAGCGTGGGAAATACTGGCAGACATTGGTATCAGGCACGCACTTCCACCTCCCCCAGTACGGGTATCTGCTGAAGCAGGCCGTTTTCCGCCAGCTCCAGGTCCGCCGCCGCGCCGTTAATCCTCAGAGCCGTCACGTTGACAACACCGGGCACTTGCAGTATGGCGGCGGTGAGGCGGGCTGTGTAGACCCAGCAGGAGTAGTGGGTAAGGCCGGAGGCGTCGGGCTTGTCCCAGTCCCGCCGGATGGACAGCAGGTAGTCTGCCGCCGCCCGCTCCACCGGTTCCCGCAGCTGCGCCAGGGCATAGCCGGGACCGAGTGCCAGAGTTGCCGACACCTGTACCGCAACCGGCTCCGGAGTGGTGACCGTCACCCTCGCGCCAATGGGGGCTGTGCCATAGCCCAGGCCCTGGTTGGGAGGAGGGTCCACCGTGTTCTGCACCGTCTCAATCAATTGAGCGGAGGCGGGCATCCAGTCGGCCCCCAGAAGGGACAGCTTCACTGTATCGCCGCCGTCCCAGGTGGGGTAGACCTGCAAGCCCCCTACGCCGTCAATGGCCAGCACCACCCGCTTATAGTCCGCCACATTGCCGCCAAAGGGCTGCTCGTTGAGGGCGGCAATGGCCCGCTCCCGCAGGCTTTCGTCATCCTCCGCGTTGTCGCCCGCCACCAGAATGTCTGTCAGCTGGGCGGAGCCAAGGCCCTGAACAAAGGTGATGGGCAGGATGGGTCCCGTATACTGGTTTCCGATGGTTCCAGGGGTCTCGCAAGCGAGCTGGTATGTCCACTCCCCTATCTGGCCCGTCACAACGAAATTGACGCTGTCCGCGCCGTCGATGGTAGAAAACCTGGCCCCAATGGGCACTTCCCGGTCAAATACCCCCAGCCGCACCGCCGGGGAGGCCGGATAGCGCGACACGCCGGCCAGCATGACCAGGTAATCCAGGTCCTGTCCCACGGCGGTTTGCAGGTACGCCCCCCGCTGTACCTGGTCCAGCTCCAGGTAGAACTCCTCCAGAGCGTAGGCCCCCGCGCCTACGGCGGTCTGAATCAAAGATCCCTCCCGCTTGTCCAGGGAGTTGGGGACCCGGTCCAGCTGGGCTTGCAGGAGGCTGCGGTAGGTCTTTGCGGTAAAGTCGATCATGTCAATTCCACCTCCAAGCTGCTGGCTACGTCCCCGAACACGGTCAGCACGGTAAAGCTGACGGCCAGGCTGGCGTCCTGAAAGCTCCAGGTAAAATCCTTCATCCCCAGCAGGCGGCTGTCCGGCAGAAAGGCGTCCTCCAGGCGGCGTTTCAGTTCCGAGGCCACAAAACCGGGCTCGTTGCCCAGAAGGCCGTCATAGTCCGTGCCAAAGTTGGGCGTGTAGATCTGCCATTTGTATCGCTCCACGTTGACAATAATTTCCACCGCCTGCCGGACCGCCTCCCAGCCGTCCCCATGGCCCCGGAGGCGTTTGGTCACCGGGTCGGCAGTCCAGGTCAGGGAGGGCTGGTCCTGGAACACAATCCCCTTCGACAAATCAATCCCACTTTTGGGCAGCACGCGACGCGCCTCCCTTCTCAAACACCCGGGAGAGAATGATGAACTGCTGGCTGCGCATGACCTTCAGCAGCAGCACCTTGTCCCCCTCCTCCAGTCCCCGGTTGAGGATAATGTACCCATCCCGTACCGGGAGGGCTTCTCCGTTTTCGTAGCACACGATATCCGAGAGCCGGTCATCCGAGGGAAAGGCGTCCTGAATCAGAGAGTCCTCCGCCTGGAAAGAGTTGTCCAGGGCGTTTTCTGTCTGAAAGGAGCCTGTCAAGGCCGGACCGGTCTGCCCCTCCCCTCCGCTGTGGCTGTGGGACAGTCCCGAGAGAGCGTGGCTGTGGGAGAAATCCGGCAGGGCGTGTCCGTGGCGGAACCCGGTTGTCACATGCCGGTGCTCTAAAACAGGAATCTTCCTTTCCACCACGGTGGCGGTGAGGCGCAGTGCGCTCTCCGGGATAGCCGCCATGTCCTCCCGGATTTTTACCTCCAGCGGGTCCGTACCTGTTACGGTCCCCACCGTCAGGTCGGTCAGGCCGTAGGCGCCCAGGGTCTCCTCCGTGATGAGATGCAGCACATCGATAGCGTCCATATCAGTCCCCCAGTTCCTGTACGTCAAATTCCATGGTGTGCAAATCGTTCTGAAAGGTGTGACACACCCGCTCCAGCAGTACCAGCTGGCGCAGGCTGATATCCCCCAGCCCCGGCACGTCCATCATCAGCATCTGTCCCGCCCGCAGGCCCAACAGGCCCAGCGCCTGGACCTTCAGCGTCCGGAACCGGCGGTTGTGGTAGCGGAGCATGGACCGGGCCTGGGCTTCCACCTGGGCGTCGTTAAGGGCCTCGTCCACCGTCTGGTACAGCTGGAGCAGGCCCCAGCGGTCAATGTTGCCGCTGTCTATGGCCTGGAACACGTCCGCCCGGCCCGTCTCCTCGTTGGGGCGGGAGAGCTTGATGGAGTTGTAAGTCTGGGCGTCGATATCCGTCTTGTAGGTATAATCCGTCAGCAGGGACCCGGTCCCCACCACGCCCTCCGCAACCATACTCCCGGCCTCCCGCAGAGAGAGGGCTCCACCATCATCGAAGAAGGTATACAGCTTCCCGGTAGCCAGCAGGGTGCGCTGGAGTGCGGTGGAGATGACGTCCAGGCAGGTCTTCTCCTCCATGACCAGCAGCGGAATGGAATAGCCGGTATCGTCCAGGGTCCCGGTTTGCAGCTGGAAGTCATGGGCAATCTCTTGAATGATTTCCCCTGCCGCGCGGCCCGTGAAGCAGTAGCTGGCGCTGGCTTTGAGGTAGCGCAGCTGGTCGTAGCAGGTGACGTCAATGACGGCGTAGCGGTTCCGGCTTTTGGTGAACCCCCAGCCGTAGAAAACCAGCTGGCCGTCCACAGAGAACCGGACCGGGTCCCCCTCCACAAAGGAGACGCCGCCGGAAGCGTTGATGGTAAATTTCAGCGTGCCGGGAGAGCCGGTCCGGTTGGTGGTATAGGTCACGCTCTGGACCTGCGGGGCCACGTCCCAGGCGCTGCCCGTGCGCTTCTCCAGAATAATCAGCTCGTATCTCATGACGTGACCGCCTGTATCTGGGCCGCCTTCACCCAGCCCTTGGCCGCCCCCGCCTCTGTGGCGATGTGGTAGGGATAGGGCCGCTGGGGATCGTTGGCAACGATGCGGGAAATCTTCCCCAGGAAGCCGGAGAGATTCCCGTGGGGCTCTTCCCCGTAGCTAGAGCGGTAGCAGCTGCCGCTGACCCGCACCGCCTGCCCCACCGTCAGTTGGCCCTTGGGCACGGCCCGGGCGGCCTCCGCGCTGGCCTGGACCGGTCCGGAGGCGTCTGGCTGCTGAAGTTCCACGGTTTTGGGGGAGTAATCCCGGTACTCTGAGAGGGCGATTTTATAATAGAAATCCCCCGTCTCGCCGCCCTTTTCCTCCGTCTCAAAGCGGGTGATGAGAACCTCCATATTAGTATCAAAAAGGGGCGTGCCGTCCTCCAGACAGCGGTTCGCCACAAAACGGACTGGAACCTTGTCCGCCAGCGCGGCCTGGATAAAATCCATGTAGAACTGAGGCGGCTGGAAAACCCCGGCGGTGACCACCGCCGCCAGGTCCGCCCGGCCCGGCAGCAGGCCGGACCAGGAGATTACTTTCAGCTTGGGCGTCCGGGGGACCATGATGGGCCCCAGGCCCAGAACGTTATAGCTGCTGTTGTCACTGTCCGTGGAGACGCTGTAGCTCTCCGGGTTTACGGGCAGCCGGATGGTGGTCCCATCCCGGTGGAGGTAGAGGCCATATTGATTTTCCATGGCGGTCTCCTATTACGTGTAGCCCAGCGCGGTGTGGCTGGCGGCCTGCTCCAGAAGGATATCCCGGATGGCTTCGGCCAGCAGCTGCCGGTCCAGGCCCGTGTTGCCGGTATTCTGCCCGGTAACGTTGATAATGGGCGTCTGGGCGGTGAGGTTGACATTGGCGACGTAGTCCCGCTTCGCCAGGTCCACCATCATCTTCAGGTCCTCCTCCGAGAGGGAGACGCTTTTGCGGATCGCCTTTGTGTCCGCGCCGATGTCCTGGAGGGCGCTGGCGGTGTTGGCGGCGTCATCCAGGTATTGAGCATAGTTGGAACTGGAATCGTTGAACTTTCCCAGATAATCGTCGAAGTTGAAATCATCCAAGGTTTTCCCGATGCTGCCGCCAAAATTACGGCCATTTTCCCACGCCACGCCGTAGTCGATGTGTTCCATACGCTGGATTTTGATTTCGTTCTCCCCAAACGTATCCTTCACCCAATTTTTCAGCCCGGACCGCCAGCCGCTGACGGCGTTGGATAAATCACTGCCGAATACAGCGTCGATTCCGCTGGCAATACTTTCAATAATGCCGAGGGCCCAATCGCCAAGGTCCGCCAGCAGGTTCGCTATCGCGGTAACAGGATGCTGAAACACATTTGCGAAAAATTCAGCGAATGTAGCAATTAAATTCCAGGCATCCGCCAGTAGGTTGTGTCCCAGAGCGTATAGGCCATACAATTGCGTACCAATAAAACCGCAGATATCCTCCCACGTGGCCCCCATCTGCCGGGCCTTGTAGATGACAAAGGCAATTGTCCCGGCAATCAGCAGCAGTGGCCAGTTTGCCGCCGCCCATGCAATCATCGTCTTAACTGCTGAAAACACCATAGCGCCAGCAACCGCCGCCGCGCCGCCAATCAGCAGTGCGGACACGGCGTCCCAGTTCTCCGCCACGAACGCCGCGCCGGATTCCACCAGGTCCATGAGCCAGACCAGCACGCTACCAGCCAGCCGCATGGTGTAGATGAGTCCGTTAAAGGCCCGCTGTCCCATATCGCTGTTGAGCATATCATTTAGCCGCTCCAGGGCGGGGCGGAAGGCGTTGAGCGCTTCGTTCTTTGCCATGGTCCACGCCTGGGAAAAGGTCAGGGGCACAGCCGCAAAGGCGGCGTTGGTCTCCTCCGCAGCGGCAAAGAGCGCGTTTTTTACCACGTCTGATGTAATCTGGCCCTCGCTGGCAAGCTGGCGCATCTGGCCGACAGACACGCCCAGATAGTCCGCAATCGCCTTTGTAATGGTGGGAGCCTGCTCCAGGATGGAGTTGAGCTCCTCGCCCCGCAGCACGCCGGAGCCCATAGCCTGGGTCAACTGGAGCATGGCCGCCTGCGCCCCTTGGGCGCTGGTGCCCGCCAGGGCGAACTGCTTGTTGATCTGCTCGGCAAAGGCCACCACCTCGCCGGAGCTGTTGAAGGCATCGCCCGCCAGGGTGCCCAGCTTCGCCACCAGATTGGCGGTGTCCTGGTAGTTCCCCCGGGACCGCTGGGCGGCCTGGAAGATATCCTCCTGTAGCTCCGGAGTGGTCTGCCGTCCATCGTTCATGCGCTCCAGCCTCGCGGTGGTCTGGACCCAGGTGTCGGAGAGGGTGACCAGCTTCTGGGCGCTGCGCAGGCCCAGATACGCCGCCGCAAGGCTCTTGAGCCTCCCGATAAGCCCTCCGGCGGCGCTACCCCCCTCCCGAAATTTCCGGTTAACCCGGTCCTGCTGGTCCGCCGCGCCCCCCGCCCGGTCCCGGATTTCATGGAGGGTCCCGCCCAGCTGTTCCAGCAGCTCGTTGGTGTGCTGGGAGGAACCCGCCAGCCGCTCCAATGCCTCGGTACTGCGCCGGACGGTATCGTTATAGCCGCCCTGACCGGACTGGAGCCGGGCCAGCAGTTCCGCCATCTGACGGCCCATATTCAGATATTGTGCAAAAACACTGGAGAAGCGGTCCACCAGGACCAGCTCCTCCCGAATGACTGCCATACGCTTATTTCACCTCCGGCCTGGATTGCAGCTCCCGCAGCGCGAATTGCCGCAGCAGGATTTTTTCCCGGAAAGACAGGCTGTCCACCTGCCCGGGGCGCCAGCCGTAGTTGACAAACATGTAGTAGGCCAATGCGGCGTCCGGATCGCCCCTGCCAATCAGTTTTTTGCCTCTTCCTCCAGGTCCTCCGCATCATCAAAGCCGCTCAGCCGCATAATCTCTTCGCTCAGCTTCTTGAATTCCCCGGCCAGCAGCATCTTTCCAGGGACCTCCAGAGGGTCCAGAACGCCGTAGGCCCGGCACAGCTCCTCGCTGGTGAAGTCCGGCTCCACCGTGGCGGCAACCACAATCCGGCGGCTGAGGAGGCTGCCGTCCAGCTCCTTCTCCCCCCGCCTGCCGCCCTTCACGGGGCGCATGGACCGCTTGACCAGGAGGTCGTTCTCCTCCTGGGTGACCGCCCGGATTTTGAAGGGGACCGCCTTGCCGTTCTCATCGCGAAATCGTTTGGAGACCTCCACCTCAAGGATATCCTCCGCAGAAGCGGGGTGCAAAAACGCGTGCAGCGTACTCATAAACATTCCTCCTCTTTATTCGGCTCCCAGCTTGTCCGGGTTGTGGAACCGGGACAAAATCTCAAACTTCTCAAAGGTAAAGGAAAAATCCATAGTGAGCATATCCGCGTCCGTGTCCAGCACAGACAGTGGAATCGTCCCGGAGAGCTTACAGCCGTAGTAGGCCACCGTCTGAACGCCCACGCTGGCGGCCTCATCTTCGTTTGTGGCCTGCAAGGTGAACTGGGGCATACTGCCGGTCTTGATGTACTGCTCCAGCATATCCAGAAACAGCGGCGTGCCGTAGTAGGTAGTACCAGTGCCAGTGCGCTTGACGCCGCCGGGCTTGTTCTGGATATTTTTGGTGCCCACCACCTTCATATCCGTGCCGGTAATCTCCGCCTGGGTCTGTATCTTCTTCAGGCCGAAGAGCTCCCGGACCTGCCCGTCTATGGTGATGAACGCCTTACCGGCGGAGCCGTGGACGGTGTCCTTCTCCAAAAGAAAACTTCTCTTGCCCATACTTACCTCCCTATCAGGAAACGGAGACGGTCATATAGATCTTCTCCACCGCGTCCGCCAGGCGGAAGGCCAGATTGATCACCAGACTATCAGCCGTTTTACCCTCCAGCACCTCCACGTCCTCCCCTGCCGGACGCTGGCGCAGGCCGCCTCTGGCGTACATGTCTAACAGATATTCCAGGATGGCCGCCTTGAAGAGTCCCCGCCCTTCCTCGTTGTTATCCACCTTGCCCTGGTAGTGCAGGGAGAACTCCCGGTAGATGTCGTTTGCCAGGCAATTGCAGGAGCGCATGGTCCGATTCTTGTGGAACGCCTCGCCCAGCTCCGGGGTGAAGGTAACCAGTGTGTTGATATCCGTCTCTATGCGTACCCGGCCAAATTCCTCCGAAAAAACCACGTCTCCCGCCAGGATGGCGGCCTCGATCTGACTGCCGGTGAGCTTGGGGGAAACGTCCACCGCGCCGGGGTAGGCCGCGCAGGAGAGCGATTGGTACGCCTGCGCCCCGGCCTGCGCTCCCGCCAGCCACCAGACAGCTTCCTGCGCTGTCAGGACCGAGCCGTCCTCCAGAACCACGCCGGAGCGGCTGTTGATGACAAACTGGCTGTCCGCGTTGACCGCGCCAGAGGTCACCAGCTGGCTGTAGCGGCCCTCTTGACCGGCCAGCCGCTGGACAAAGGAGGCGCAGGCCTGCCGGACTGCGCTGTCCGCACCGTCATACAGCAGGATATCAAAGCTGTAGGACTCCAGGGCCTCCAGCGCGGCGGCATAACCGGAGATTTCAACTGTGCCATCTCCGCCGCCGGAGAGCTTTACCCCTGCCGCAGCGGCCAGGGGACCGTCTCCGGAGAAGGATACCCAGCCGTTGGCCTTCAGGTCCGATACGGTCTTCGCCTGCTGCCGGTCCGCCTGTGCGCCGTCCACCAGGGTCAGAACGGTGAAGGTCCCAGGCTCGTCCACGTCCTCCGAGACGGCGACGGCGATGTCGTTGCCCCGGACGCCGGGGTAAAGGGCCGTGGCCGTCACACCGGCGGAGAGCTCCGCCGCAGCCTGGACGGCCCCGCTGGCGGCGGGGCGGTACAGCAGCAGCTTTGTGGGAGCGGCGGACACATCCGTGCCCTTGAAAAACTCCCGCAGAAACCACGCCTGGGGCGCGGCGGTATCGTAGCCCACATAGGCTGTGGGGTCCGCGCCCGCATCAATGGTCATGACCTCCCCCACCGGCCCCCAGGAGAGGGGACGGCAGGCCGCCGCCGTCCCCCTGCTGCCCAGCGCCGGGACGCGGCCTCCCTTGCTGCTGAAATTGATGTAAATGCCGGGCCGGACCTTGTTCTGCGCCGTCCAGGTGCCTCCAGCCATCAGCGCTCACCTCCTAAAAATTTGTCCAGGACGGCTTTCGCCTCCCGGACCGTGTAGGCGGGCTTCGTCAGGAGAATTTTGGCGAAATCCCGCTGGTAGCCCGCCAGGGCCTTGCTATCCAGCAGGTCCCTGGTGGGATAACTTTTTTCTTGCTCCTTCATGGGCGTTCCTCCCAGTTCAGTTCCTGAATGGACTGCATCAGGACGGCGTCCTCCTCCACGGTCAGATGCAGCTTCAAGTCGAATTTATAGTGCAGCGTGCTTTCGGCAATCTCCCACCGCCGGTTGTAGGTCCGCAAAAGCGTGGACGCCCCGCCGCAGCGGTACGGGAAGGTCTCCATTACGCCGTCCAGCACGTCCGCCGCCCTTTGCAGGAGGCGGTCCCCCTGGGGTTGGTTCAGCCGCTCCAGATACACCAGGTCCAGCCCCAGCCGCCGCAGAAGACGGCCCCCTGGCTTCAGAGAGATACGGGCGTTGGTCTGCCGCAGGAACATGGCGGGCGGGTGTGTCCCCTGCTGGTTGGGGCCCACATAAAAGGTCGCGTGCGGCAGGTCCGGCGCGAGATAGTCCGCCA